>QIIW01000037.1 GCA_003231645.1 Acidimicrobiia bacterium
AAGAAGGCACCCGCCAAGAAGGCACCCGCCAAGAAGGCACCCGCCAAGAAGGCACCCGCCAAGAAGGCACCCGCCAAGAAGGCACCCGCCAGGAAAGCGGCCAAGAAGCGCAGGTGATCTGCTCCGGAAGTCTTGGGGAATCCCGGTCTGGTCGGGGTTCCCGACTTCTCGGTGCAATCTCCACCCGATGAGAAAAGCACCGACGCCCGACGGCGTGAACATCTCGCGTGACGAGTTCGGCGTGCCCCACATTCGCGCCGAGGACCTCGAAGGCGCCTACTGGGGTATGGGCTACTGCCATGCCCTCGATCGCGCGGTGCAGATGTGTCTCACCCGCGTCGTCGGGCAGGGCCGCGTGTCGGAGTGTCTCGACTCCGGTCCGGAGTCCCTCGAGATCGACCTTTTCTTCCGCCGGATGAACTGGTCGGCCAAGACCGCCCGCGAGGTCGGGAATCTGTCGCCTGAGGCCAGCACCTTGTTCTCGGCCTACTGCCGCGGCGTAAACGCCAGGTTCGAGAAGTCGCGACCCTGGGAGTTCAGGGCTCTGCGGTTCAAGCCCGAGCCATGGACGATCGACGACACGATCCTGTTGGTTCGTACCACCGGCTACGTTTCCTTGGCTCAGTCGCAGGCCGAGATCGAACAACTGTTCGTCGAGCTGGTTCAAGCGGGCGTGACCGACGAGCAGCTCGAGTCCCTCTTCCCCGGACGCCTTCATCCGTTCGATCGTGCCAGGATCGAACAGGTCCGGGTCGGTCGGGCACGCCAAGTCCCCGACACGATGCGGTGGGGCCTGTCGGATCGACGCATGATCGCGTCCAACAGCTGGGTCGTGGCGCCATCGAGAAGCGCCTCCGGCAATGCCATGATGGCCAACGATCCCCATCTCGAGATCAACCGACTTCCCAACATCTGGGTCGAGCAGGTCGTCGAACTCCCCGACGACACGATCATCACCGCCAACATGCCCGGGATTCCCGGCATCCTCGTCGGCCGCAACGACCACGTGTCGATCGGCGCCACGTACTCGTTTCTCGACGCCGTCGACTCGTGGATCGAAGATTGCCGCGACGGTCGCTACCGGCGCGGCGCCGACTGGGTCGCATTCGAGGAACGACACGAGACGATCAAGGTAAAGGGTGGCCGGCCGGTCGAGGTCGTTTTCTACGAAAACGAGCATGGGGTCCTCGACGGCGACCCCAACGAAACCGGCAGCTACCTCGCCACCCGGTGGGCACCCGCGGAGGGAGGAGCCGCCTCGCTGAACGCCATGACCGAGTTCCTGTCGGTGAAATCGGTGGCCGCGGCAATGCAGGTCGTTCGGAAACTGGAGATCTCGTTCAATTGGGTGATGGCCGACGCTGAGGGGCACATCGGATTCCAGATGTCGGGCCTCATGCCGCTACGCAGTCCGGCCGCCACCGGCTTCACCCCGATGCCAGGATGGGACCCCGACTTCGACTGGTCGGGGTGGGTCTCCGGGGACGACCTTCCTCGCGCTTTCGATCCCACCGACGGTTACATCGTCACCGCCAACAACGACCTCAATCACCTCGGAGCCGTGGATCCGATCAACATGGCCATGGGAGACTTCAGATCTCGCCAGATCGCCGACATGCTGGAAGCCGGCCCCTGCGACGAGCCTCACTTCAGGGAGATCTTCGGCAATGTCCACTCGAGGCAGGCCGCTGAGATGCTCACCATACTGCGGCCACTTCTGGGAGACACCAAGACTGACCGTGAACTCGCTGAATGGGATCATTCCTATTCGATCGACTCGCGTGGCGCCGTCGTGTTCGAGGCGTTCTACAAACAACTCATCGAGGAAATGTTCGCGAGCCGCGAGATCGGATCCGACGTGATCCGCTTCCTGATCGAATCGAGCGGAACCTTCGTCGACTTCTACGCCGTGTTCGACGCGGTTCTTCAGGCCGAAGCCTCGCCGTGGCTGGGCGAGAGGACCCGCAGCGAGGTCTGGAAGGCCGCGCTGGCCAGGACCGACCCTCCGGACGGTGTGTGGGGCGACCACAACCGGGTGACTCTCACCAACCTCCTCTTCGACGGGAAGCTGCCACGATTCCTGGGTTTCGACGTCGGGCCCATACCGCTGGCGGGCGGACGGGCCACGCCGCACCAAGGCCAGGTCTATTCGGCCGCAGGTCGCCCGACGAGTTTCGCACCGTCACTCAGGGTCATTGCCGACATGGGCAAACCGGGGATTCGGTCGGTGCTGATCGGGGGGCCGTCCGACCGGCGCTTCTCCCGGTGGTACAAGTCCGACGTCCAACGCTGGCGACAGGGGAAGCTGAAATCGCTGCGCCGACACGGGGCCGAGGACCCGATGGACTGAGCGCCACGCGCTCTCACCGATAGATTGCAGCGCCTATGCCCGCACAGTTCATCTTCACCATGCACAAGGTCGGCAGGTTCATCCCCCCAAACCGTGATGTCCTCAAGGACATCACGCTTGCGTTCTTCCCGGGCGCGAAAATCGGGGTCCTCGGCCCCAACGGTGCCGGCAAGTCGACGCTGCTCAGGATCATGGCCGGGGTCGACAACGGCCACACCGGCACCGCTCAGCTCACCGGAGGTTTCACGGTCGGCATGCTCGAGCAGGAGCCCCATCTCGACGACTCCAAGGATGTGCTCGGCAACGTCATGGACGGCGCAGGCGATTCCGCCTCTCTCCTCGCCGACTACGACGAGGTGATGGCCGGCTGGTCGGATCCCGACGCCGACTACGAGAAACTCGGAGCGCGACAAGCCGACATCGAGTCGAGGATCGAGGCCATCGGTGCCTGGGACCTCCAACGCAACGTCGAGATCGCCATGGACGCGCTGCGCACTCCCCCGTCGCATTACCCGGTCACGGACCTCTCCGGCGGCGAGCGCCGCCGTATCGCTCTGGCCAGGCTCCTGCTCTCCAAGCCCGACCTTCTTCTGCTCGACGAACCGACCAACCACCTCGATGCCGAGTCGGTGGCCTGGCTGGAACGCACGCTCAAGGACTACGCCGGCACCGTGGTGGCGATCACCCATGATCGCTACTTCCTCGACAACGTAGCCGAGTGGATCCTCGAGCTCGACCACGGGCGCGGCTACCCGTTCGAGGGCAACTACAGCGGCTTTCTCGAACAGAAGGAAGCACGCCTGGCGTCCGAGAACAAGGCCCACGACATTCGCCGCCGTACCCTCAAGCACGAACTCGAGTGGGTACGCATGGCCCCGAAGGCCCGGCAGGCCAAGGGCAAGGCACGTCTGGCTGCCTACGACAGACTGCTCGAGGACGCCCGCGCCGCCGAGGGCCGAGCGGCCAACCTCGAAATCGTGATCCCTGCCGATTCCCGCCTCGGCGATGTCGTCATCGAAGCCGACAACATTTCCAAGGGCTTCGACGACAAGCTCCTGATCGACAACCTGTCGTTCTCACTTCCTCCCGCCGGGATCGTCGGCGTGATCGGGGCCAATGGCGCCGGCAAGTCGACACTGTTCAGGATGATCATCGACGCGGCCGAGGGCGCTGGTGACCGGACCTACTCGCCCGACGCCGGAACGCTGCGGATCGGCCCGACCGTGACCCTCGGCTACGTGGACCAAGAGCGCACGCTCGATCCCGGGAAGACGATCTACGAGGAGATTACCGGCGGAGCCGACAACCTCGAGGTGGGCGGACGCGAGATCCACGGACGGGCCTACGTGGCCTCGTTCAACTTCAAGGGATCCGATCAGCAGAAGAAGGTCGGCACGATCTCCGGTGGCGAGCGCAACCGAGTCCATCTCGCGAAGGTGCTGAAGGAAGGCGCCAACGTCTTGTTGCTCGACGAACCGACCAACGATCTCGATGTCGACACCCTGCGTGCGCTCGAGGATGCCGTGGAGGCGTACGCCGGGTGCGCGGTGATCGTGAGCCACGATCGCTGGTTCCTCGACCGCGTGGCCACCCACATCCTCGCCTTCGAGGGCGACTCCGTGGTGCGGTGGTTCGAGGGGAACTTCACCGAATACGCCGACTTCCGCAGGCGCGAGCACGGCATCGATGCCATGCGGCCCCAGCGGATCAAGTACAAGCCGGTCTCGCGGGGTTGACGGCAGGCCCGACCGGCCCGCCGTGGCCACTACCCGAAATCCTCACGCTCGCTTCATCGTGTCCGATGGTTCCACATGGCCGAGTCGGCAACCAAGAGCCAATGGAAGAGCAGGGCGGTCACCCGCCGGATCGAGGCCGGAGAGACGACCGAGTGCGAGCACTGCGGTGAGCGGGTCAAGTTTCGTGCCCGCGAGCACAACTATCAGGTCATCTGCAATGTCTACGTCGACAGCAGCTGGGACCACGTGGAACACTTCCATGCCCCCTGCTACGACGAGGCCAAGCTCCCCTTCGGCGAACCACTCGACTGATCCTCAGAAACCGTCCCACCCCGCCGGCGGGTCGTAGCCCCCCGCGCCCAGGAGGGGTACGAAACGCACGGCGGCAATCTCACGGCGTTCGAACTCGTCTCGGCGACGGATCCCGGAGATGAGAACCTGGCCGGTTGGACCCTCGGTCGGCATCACGAGTCGTCCGCCCTCGCTGAGTTGGTCGATCAGTTGGCTAGGCACGCCCGGCCCCGCTGCCGATACGCAGACAGCGTCATAGGGTGCCGACTCGGGCCACCCGATCGAACCATCGCCACACACCACCTCGACATTGTCGTATCCGAGGCGCCCCAGACGACGTGCCGCGGCCGCCGCCAGCGCAGGAATCCGTTCGACCGACACGACCCGTGAGGCGAGCTGCGACATCACGGCCGCGGCGTAGCCCGACCCGGTCCCGACGTCGAGAACAAGGTCGTCCCGGCCGATCGACAGGGCCTCCACGGCCAACGCCACGATGTAGGGCTGCGAGATCGTCTGTCCCCAACCGATCAGCAGGGGTCCGTCGTCGTAGGCCGATTCGGCCATGTCGGCGGGCACAAATTCCTCGCGGGGTACCAGCCCCATCGCACTCAGGACCCGCTGATCGCGGATCCCTCTTGCCGCCAGATGGCGGCGCACCATGACCCGACGACGTGAACCCTCCGGCGTCTCCATGGCCCAATCCAACCACCACGGTGGCGACCGCACCCGTCGCCGCCGCATGTTGTTCCCTCTCTGTGGAACGAATGGCGGCGTGAGTGTGTTCCTCCCCGGACAATCCAAACGGAAATCGTGGCCGGCGAACCGGAGCCGTCGACCGGGTGGGTCGAAGGCGTCCGTGAGCAGTCCACACGAAGGGCAGAAACCGATGACATTCACACTCGCATCCACACTCGCCGGGCAGTACAGCCCGGGCTGGGCGGTCTTCGCCGGTGCCATCGGCGCCCTGGCCATGCTGGTGGTGATCTACGGTGGTCGCGCCATGGGCATGACCAGGATGGATCTGCTGCGCACACTCGGCACCATGGTCCTGCCGAAGGGCTCCACCAGCACCGTCTACGGCGTCGGCCTGATGATCCACCTCATGATGGGAGCCGGGCTGGCCCTGATCCACACCGGACTTCTCCACGCCTTCGATCCCACCTCCACGGCCGCCGCCGCCGGGTTGGGAATCCTCATCGGTGCCGTGCACGGCACGATGGTCACCGCAGCGATGCCGGTGATGCTCAGAATGGGTCACCCGCTGGTCAAGGACGGAACCATCGACGACCCGGGCCCGGCCATGACCGGCTTCGGGAAGATGACCCCCGTCGGAATGGTCATGGCTCACGTCGTCTACGGTCTCGTGGTGGGAGCCATCTACGCCGGCGCCGTCGCCGTGGGCTGATCCCCTGCTCACCCCAGAAGGTCGAGCACCATGGCCGCCATCGCGGTCGGGGTTCCGTCGGCTGGGGTGAGCCGAAGGTCCGGTCGCAGTGGCGCCTCGTAGGGATCATCGATGCCGGTGAAACCGGAGATCTCACCGGCCCGGGCCCTGGCATAGAGACCCTTGGGGTCGCGCTGCTCGCAGATCTCCATCGGCGTGTCGACGAAGACCTCGATGAACCTCACCCCTGCCGCCTCGCTCAGCGCACGCGCGTTGTCGCGGGCATCGCGGTAGGGGCTGACGAGGGGCACCAGAGCGACCACACCCGCGTCGGCCATCAATCGGGCCACCTCGGCCACACGTCTGACGTTCTGATCGCGGTCTTCGGCGCTGAAGCCGAGATCGCTGTTCAATCCGTGACGAATGTTGTCGCCGTCGAGCACATAGGCGGGCCGGCCCAGCCCTACGAGAGCCGCCTCGACCTCGGTGGCTACCGTCGACTTGCCCGATCCCGACAGCCCCGTGAACCAGATCGTGGCCCCCGAGAAACCGATCTCGTTCCAACGTCGGGCCTGACTCAGATGGCCCGGGTGCCAGACAACATCGGGACTCTTGGCCACGTCAGTTCGCCTCTCCGAGGATCATTCCCGCACCGACCGTGTCGTTGGTCGTCTCGTCGATCAGAATTAGGCTGCCGGTGGAGCGATTGCGTCGGTATTCGTCGAAGAACAGCGGCACTTGGCTGCGCATCGTGACCCGCCCGATCTCATTGAGCTTCAGCGTGCCCGCGTCCTCGTCGCGGCTCAAGGTGTTGATGTCGAGCCGGTAGGCGAGCTGCTTGATGATCACCTTCGCGGTGCGCGTGGTGTGTTTGACCACGAGGCGACTGCCGGTCGAGAGGGGTGATCTCCCCGACATCCAGCACACCATCGCATCGATGTCCTGGGATGATGTCGGCCGGTTGTGGGGGCGGCACAGCATATCGCCGCGGGAGATGTCGATCTCGTCGCGGAGCCTGACGGTGACCGCCATCGGGGCGAACGCCTCATCGACCGGGCCGTCGAAGGTCTCGATGCTCTTGATCGTGGATCCGAACCCCGAAGGCAGGACCACCACCTCGTCACCCGGCCTCATCACACCGCCGGCAACGGTGCCGGCATAGCCGCGGTAGTCGTGGAACTGATCGGACTGGGGTCGGATCACATACTGAACCGGGAAGCGCGGGTCGATGAGGTTGCGGTCGGAGGCGATATGAACCTCCTCGAGGTGGTGAAGCAGAGAGGGTCCGTCGTACCACGGGGTGTTGATCGACCGTTCGACCACGTTGTCGCCGTGAAGGGCCGACACCGGGATGAATGTCAGGTCGGCCACGTCGAGCTTCATGGCAAAGGCACGAAACTCCTCCTTGACCTCTTCGAAACGGCCTTCGTCGTAGTCGACGAGATCCATCTTGTTGACGGCGAGGACCAGATGGGGAATGCGCAGGAGTGAGGCCAGGAACGCGTGACGGCGCGACTGCTCGAGCACCCCCTTGCGGGCATCGATCAGCACGATCGCAAGGTCGGCGGTGGAGGCGCCGGTGACCATGTTGCGGGTGTACTGGATGTGGCCGGGCGTGTCGGCGATGATGAACTTGCGCTTCGGGGTCGAGAAATAGCGATACGCGACATCGATGGTGATGCCCTGCTCGCGTTCGGCCCTGAGCCCGTCGGTGAGTAGTGCCAGGTTGGTGTAGTCGCTGCCCATCTGCACCGAGGCCCGCTCGACGGCGTCCAGTTGGTCCTGGAAGATCGTCTTGGTGTCGTAGAGCAGTCGGCCGATGAGGGTCGACTTTCCGTCGTCGACACTTCCCGCGGTGGCGAACCGGAGCATTTCCATCAGAAGTACCCCTCCTTCTTGCGGTCTTCCATGGCTGCTTCCGACACCCGGTCATCGGCGCGGGTGGCTCCCCGTTCGGTGATGCGACTGGCCGACACCTCGGCGATGATCGCCTCGATCGTGCCGGCTGCCGACTCGACCGCGCCGGTGCAGCTCATGTCGCCGACCGTGCGATAGCGGACGGTTTCGACGAATGGCGTCTCGCCGTTCATGAGAGTGACGAACGGGCTGACCGACAGCAGCATGCCGTCGCGTTCGAAAACCTCTCGCCGGTGCGAGAAGTAGACCGACGGGATCTCGATGTCTTCGGCCCGTATGTACTGCCAGATGTCGAGTTCGGTCCAGTTGGAGATCGGGAACACGCGGATGTGTTCACCCTGTCGGGTCCGGCCGTTGTAGAGACTCCACAACTCGGGACGCTGGTTCTTGGGATCCCATTGGCCGAATTCGTCACGAAACGAGAACACCCGTTCCTTGGCCCGCGCCTTCTCCTCGTCACGGCGGGCGCCGCCGAACAGGGCATCGAAGCGATGCTCCTCGATGCCGTCGAGAAGCGTGCGGGTCTGCAGACGGTTTCTGCTGGCACGAGGTCCGGTCTCCTCGACGACCCTGCCGTCGTCGATCGCCTTCTGGACCGAGGCGACCACCAGTCTCACCCCCGCCTCATCCAGACGACGGTCACGGAACTCCATGACCTCGGGGAAGTTGTGTCCGGTGTCGACGTGCATGACCGGGAACGGGAGCCTGGCCGGCCAGAAGGCCTTCTCTGCCAACCTCAGCATGACGATGCTGTCCTTGCCGCCCGAGAACAGCAGACAGGGCCGCTCGAACTCGGCGGCGACCTCCCGGAATATGTGGATCGACTCGGCCTCCAGCTGTCGAAGGTGAGAGAGGTCATACGCCATTGAGAGCACCAAACGTCGAGTCCATCGGCCGCATGTTACGGTCATCGTCAGCTCATATCGGCTATTGCGCGCCAACATCGAGATGTTCACGCGGAGTCAGATTCGGAGGCGTCGGCTTGCCGATCCCATTGCATGATCATCAGTTGGCTGCCGACCTCGCCGGGGAGGCCGGCCAGTTGCTCGTGGCCCTGCGCGAGCGCCTCCATTCCGAGGGTGCCCCCCCGCCGGTGATCAAATCCGAGGGCGATCGACGGTCCCACGAATACCTCATGGAGCGGCTCGCCGATGTCCGTCCCGATGACGCCGTTCTCTCGGAGGAAGGCGCCGACGACGCGGCCCGACTCGACGCCGAGCGCACGTGGATAGTCGACCCGCTCGACGGCACCCGCGAGTTCTCCGAAGTACCCCGAACCGACTGGGCGGTTCACGTCGCGTTGGTGATCGACAACCGTCCGGTGGCCGGGGCCGTGGCACTGCCCGGCCTGGGAATGGTGTTGTCCACCGCCGACACGCCAACGCTCTCCGAGCACGCCGCGGACCCCCCGAGGATCATTGTCTCGCGCACGCGGCCACCGGCGGCCGCGACCCACGTGGCCGAGGTGCTCGGAGCTGAACTGGTCGAGATGGGGTCGGCCGGCGCCAAGACGATGGCGGTGATCCGGGGGGAGTGTGAGATCTATGCCCACAGTGGCGGCCAATACGAATGGGACTCGTGTGCACCGGTTGCCGTCGCCGTCGCCGCCGGATGTCATGTGAGCCGAATCGACGGTTCCGAACTGCTCTACAACCAGTCCGATCCCTACCTCCCGGATCTGCTGGTTTGCCGACCGGAATTGGCGGCGGCCACTCTCGAAGCCCTGGCCTCTTTCGAACACTGATGCCCGGCAGACTGTCGGGATGATCCCGCAGAACACGCCGCCGGAGCCCCCGGTCCCGATCGACTCCGATCGGTGGGCGTTCACCGACGACGGCCCGTGGAACGTGGTCCTCGACGAACTCGAATGGAGGCCCGGAGTCGCCGGGCTGAGAGCCGAGGCCGAGCGGCGCCTTCCGGCGATGATCAACCCGTCCCGCCGGTTTCCGGGACGTCGGGTTTTCACGGTCGCCGGACATCTGGGACGCGCCGTGGTCCCGTGGGTGCTCGTCAAGCGCCGCCGGGGTGGCGCCGAATCACGAGCCGACCTGTCTCTGCGGCTCCGCAAGGCGGCCGAAAAGCTCGGGCCCACCTACATCAAGCTCGGCCAGATCATTTCGAGCGGCGAGGGTATCTTCCCGGCCGAACTCGTCGCCGAGTTCGCGAAATGCCGCGACCAGGTGCCGGCCGAGCGGTTCTCGACGGTTCGCGAAGTGGTCGAGGCGGATCTCGGCGCCCCTCTCGAATCGGTCTTCGCAACCTTCGCCCGGGTCCCGATCGCCGCCGCATCGATCGCCCAGGTCCACAAGGCCACGCTGATCGACGGTACACGGGTGGTGGTGAAGGTGCAGCGCCCCACCGTCGACCTGCTGGTGCACCAGGACCTCCGCACGATGGCGTGGCTGGCCCCGATATTCGTGGGACGGATCCCGGTCGCCGCCCTCGCCAACCCTCCGGCATTGGTCGAGGTGTTCGCCCACACCATCAGCGAGGAACTCGACTTTCGGATCGAGGCCGACAACATGCTCGATGTCGCCCGGGTCTTCTCCGAACTCGGCCAACACCAGTTCGTCGTCCCGCGACCGCACCCGACGCTCGTCACCCGTCGGGTCCTGGTCATGGAGTGCCTCGACGGTTTCAAGTTCGACGACCTCGACTCCTACGAGCTGCACGGGCTCGACACCCATGCGATAGTGCGAGCATCGATGATCGGGTTCATGGAGGGGGCCCTGATCCACGGGATCTTTCACGGCGACCTACATGGCGGCAACCTCTTCACCCGGCCCGACGGCCGCACTGTGCTGCTCGACTTCGGCATCACCGGCCGGATGAGCGAGAAACGCCGGCTCGCGTTCGTGAGACTCCTGATCAGTGGAATGATGAACGACTCGCTCGGGCAGCTCGCGGCGATCCGCGATCTGGGTGCGTTGCCCGACGACACCGACATCGAGGCCGTTGCCCGCGATCTCGGCATGTTCGACGAGGTCGTCGACCCCACCACCATGTCGCCGGAACAACTCGTCAATGAACTCCAACGAGTCGTGAAGGCGCTGCTCGGTTACGGGGCACGCATGCCCAAGGAACTCATGCTGTTCGTGAAGAACATGGTGTTTCTCGACGGGGCCATCGCCAGATTGGCGCCCGACCTCGATCTCCTGGCCGAGATCGGTCACATCGCCGAGTATTTCGCGACCCGCCACGGAGCCGAACTCGCCGCGCAGGTGGGAATGGACCCCGACGACTACGAGTTCGACGAACGCGGGATCAAGGCGGCGTTCGGGATCGACGACACGGTCGAGACCATGACCTACCGTCAGCTCCAGGAGCGCCGCGAGCTCATCCGGCGGCGGCTGCGCACCGGCTCGTGAATCGGCACGTATCGTCAACGGATGCGCCTCGTCATCGCCCGATGCACAGTCGACTACGAGGGCCGACTGCGGGCCCACCTTCCGGAGGCCACACGACTGGTGATGGTGAAGGCCGACGGTTGTGTGGCGATCCACGCCGACGGGGGTGCCTACAAGCCTCTCAACTGGATGAACTCACCGAATCGTCTGGTCATGGACGACCACACCGGCGTGTGGACGGTTCGCAGCCCCAAGGGTGACGTGCTCACGATCACGCTCCACGAGGTCTTCTCCGACACCGCCCACGATCTCGGGGTCGACCCGGGCCTCCGGAAGGATGGCGTCGAAGCCCACCTCCAAGAACTTCTCGCCGACCATCCCGGTTCGATCGCCGACGGGCTGCGCCTCGTCCGCCGAGAGTTTCCGACCGACATCGGACCGGTCGATCTCATGTGTCGCGACGCCCACGGCGTGGCGGTGGCCATCGAAGTCAAGCGGCGGGGTGAGATCGACGGCGTCGAGCAACTCACCCGATACCTCGACTTCCTCAACCGGGATCCGACACTGAGCCCGGTGCGCGGAGTGTTCGTCGCCCAGGTGATCAAGCCCCAGGCCAAGGTCCTCGCCGCCGACCGCGAGATCGACTGTGTCGAGGTCGACTACGACGAGTTGCGGGGCATCGAGTCGCCCAACCTGAAACTGTTCTGAACGAGCGATCCCGCCGATGAGCAGCCGAAAGCCGAGACCCAGGAAAACACGACGGGTACTGTCGGTCGCGATCGGCATCCTCGTGGTCCTACCCATGGCCGTCGTGATCGGGTGGCTGATCGACGACGTGGCGCTCGGGCACGACGTGCCCCGTGGTGCCGTCGTGGCCGGTATCGACATCGGGGCAACCGATCGCAGCGACGCGACAGCGCTACTCGAAGCCTCGCCGATCGGTGACCGGCGAATCGAGTTGAGATGGGCGGGCCGATCGCTCGTACGGACCTCTTCGGAGCTCGGAGTCTCGATCGACACCGAAGCCACCCTCGACGATGTCACCGACCGTGGCCCGGCCGCATCCAGGCCACTCCGTTGGTTTCGGTCGCTCCTCGACGATCACATCACGGCACCCACGCTCGCGGTCGACGACTCTTTACTCGGCGCCCTCTTCACCACCGGCGAAGGATCGGCGTTCGGCATCCGATTCGGCCTACCCCAGATCGAATTGGACAATGGCGCGTTCGTGGCGGTCTCGGAGGCATTGGTTCCCCAGGTCGACGTCGGGGCACTGGACCGGGCGCTGATCGAGGCCACCCTCACCTCCGCCGATCAGCGTCAGCCGCTCGAGGTGCCGAGTCTCGGCCGACGCACGGTCGACACCGCCGGTACCGATCTGGCCGAGCGCGCCAACGTGCTCACCGAGGGCGGGATCGGTGTCTCACTACTCGGATCCACACAGGCTTTCCACATTCCCCAGACCACGCTGCGTTCATGGGTGGTCTTTGGTGGCACGCGGCAGAGTCCCGAGGTCACCGTCGACTCCACCGCCGCACTCGGAGTGCTCCGATCGCTGTTCGTCGGACTCGGCCAGGCAGGAGAGCAGTCGCGGTTCGTCGTCGATTTCCTCGGCGGAGTCAACATCGCCGGCGGAGCAGCGGGAAGCGTGTGTTGTCAGTCCGATTCGGGCGAGTTGATCCTGGCCGCACTCGAGTCCGGGCAACGGTCGGTCCAGCTCAGGCCGGAAGAAGACCCGAGGGCGAAGGGTGTCGCCTGGGCCGAGTCGCTCGGTGTCAAGGAGTTGGTCGGCCAGTTCACCACCAACTTCAGGGCCGGGCAGACGCGCGTCACCAACATCGACCGCATTGCCGAAATCACCCGGGGCGCCCTGATCGAGCCCGACGACACCTTCTCGATCAACGAGTTCGTGGGTCCGCGCACCCGTGAGAACGGGTTCGTGTCGGCGGGCGTGATATCCAACGGCGTATTCGACAGCTCAGTCGGCGGCGGCATCTCGCAATACGCCACAACGCTCTTCAACGCGGCCTTCTTCGCCGGACTCGATTTCGGTGAATACCAGAGCCACTCGATTTACATCTCGAGATACCCCTACGGCCGCGAGGCGACGATGTCGTTTCCTCATCCCGATCTGCAGATCATCAACAACACCCCCTACGGGGTCCTCATATGGCCCACCACCACCGAGGACTCGATCACCGTGTCTCTCTACTCCACGAGGTGGGTGGTGGGGGAACAGACCGGGCAAACCAAACGTGCCGAAGGCGTGGCGTGCACCCGCGTGACCACCGAGCGGACCCGCACCTGGGTCGGCGACGGTCGCACCGAGACCGACACGGTCACCGCCCGGTACCGGCCGGTCGGCGTGGCCTGCAACGGGTCGTCGAGTGTCCCGACCACCACCACACTCCCTCCGACCACCACGACCACGACCACGACGGCCGCTCCATGACCGTCTCCACCTCGCACCAACCACCGATCGGGTGCGACGATGAGCCGATGAGCAGTTGCGCAGGCGACGACCGCATGTCGGGTCTCGACACTCTCGTGTGGAACATCGAGACCGATCCCCGGCTGCGCTCCACCGTCACCGCCATCTTCTCCTTCGACGAGCCGATCGACCCGGCCGATTTGCGCCATCGACTCGACCGGGTGTCGAGGCTGGTCCCTCGCATGCACCAACGGGTGGTCATCGACCCGCTGGCGATCGCCCCACCGCGCTGGGAGGTCGACCCCGACTTCTGCCTGGGAGTCCACTTTCGTGTCACCACGCTCGGTGGACAGGGCACGCCACGCCAACTGCACGATCTCACGGCGGCGATAAGCACCCAGGCACTCGACCGATCCCGGCCCTTGTGGGAGTTCACCCTCGTGAGGGGTTTGGCCGACGGCGGCTGTGCCCTCGTGGTCAAGGCCCACCACGCGCTCACCGATGGCGTCGGGGCGATCGAGCTGATGCTCGAACTCTGCGACCGCGAGGCATCTCTCGACCCGACAGAACCACTGATGCCGCCCCGCCCTGCACCCCCACCCCCGGGCTCGGGTTCGATCGACAGCGAACTCCGATACGAAGCCCGCAGGCTCCTCGGCGCGGTGGCGCGCACCATCGAATTGGTCACCGATGCCGCGGCCGATCCGATCGATGCCGCTCGCCGACTCGGCGCAACGATCAGTTCGGCTCGTCGGGTACTCACTCCGGTGTCCGGGCCGCAGAGTGGCATCATCGACAAACGGTCTCTCGATCTGGAGTTCCACTCGTTCACGGTGCCGCTCGGCGCGATGAAGCAGGCTGGGCATCGCGTCGGTGGAACCGTCAATGACGCCTTCATCGCGGCCATCGCCCTCGCGATCTCCGACTATCACCGTCGCTTCGGGGCGTCGCTCGAGTCGCTGAGGGTTTCGGTGCCGGTCAGTCGACGCGTCGAGGGCGACGGTGTCGGCAATCACTTCACGCCCGGCCGGATCCGGCTCGACACGACCACCGACGACCCGGACGAGATGATGCGACGGACCCACCGAGAGGTCGATCTCCTTCGCCATGAACCCGCCAACGCCTTGATCGATCCGGCTGCCGGCCTGCTCCGCCTGATACCGACGGTTCTCCTGACCACCATCGCGTCGGCGCTGTTGGGCGGTATCGACATTGCGGCGTCCAACATTGCGGGCAGCCCGGTTCCTCTCCACCTCTGCGGCCGCAGGTTGACGGCGCTCATTCCGTTCGGGCCGCTGGTGGGATGTGCCACCAACATCACGATGGTGTCGTTCGACGGCACCGCCCATATCGGCGTCAACTGCGATCCGGCTGCGATCGACGATCCCGCCGGATTCACCGCCGATCTCAGATCGGCGTTCCGCAAGGTCCTCGGAGAGCGATGACCGCCGACATCGACATCGCTGTCATCGGAGCCGGGCCGGCCGGATCGGCGGCAGCGATGATCTTGGCCCGCGCCGGTCGCCAGGTGGTCCTGTTCGACAAGGCGACGTTTCCGAGGGACAAGTGTTGCGGCGACGGACTCACCGCGCTCGCGCTACGGGAGCTCGAAGCGCTCGGGCTGCAGCCGTCGAGCGTCGACTCATGGAACCCGGTCGATCGCTTCATGGTCCGCTCGCCATCGGGACGAGAATCCACGTACCTCCTGCCGTGCGATGCGGGGCACTACGCGGCCGTGGCTCGTCGAGTCGATCTCGACGCGGCGCTGCTCGAGATGGCCGGAGACGCAGGGGCTCAGGTCCGCGAGTCCGACGCTCTCCGCAACGCCGTCGCCGATGACGACGGAGTCACGCTGACGCTGCGCGCCACGGGGAAGGTCACGGCCAGGCACGTGATCGGCGCCGACGGTGTGTGGTCGCCGCTGCGCCGGGCACTCGGTCTGGCCATCGACGGCTACCGCGGCGACGCACACGCATTCCGCCAGTATTTCGACGACGTCGGGCCGCGGGCCGCAACCGAAATGGTGATCTGGTTCGAACCTTCCATGCTCCCCGGCTACGCGTGGTCGTTTCCCCTGCCGAACCGAACTGCCAACGTCGGCTTCGGGATCCATCGGGGCGGACAGGTTTCGATCCACGAAATGAGGCAGCTCTGGAACGACTTGCTCGACGAGCCCCACGTGAAGGACTTCCTCGGCCCGGATGCCTCGGGGATCGGTACCCACAAGGCGTGGCCGATCCCGGCGCGGGTCGGTCAGATTCCCCTCGTCGGCCCCCGAACCCTGTTCGTCGGAGATGCCGCGGCAGTCACCGATCCGATGACGGGTGAGGGAATCGGTCAGGCTCTTCTCAGCGGCCGGCTCGCGGCGGAGTCGATCATCGCCGGCGACCACCCGTCGGCCTCCTACGAGAGACGGGTTCGGGCCGAGTTGGTGGCCGATCACCGCCTGGGGCGCGCCATCATCCCACTTCTGGCCCGACGACGAGCGGTCGATTCGGCTCTGCGTCTCACCGCCACCAGCAAATGGACCCGCCGAAGTTTCGCCCGCTGGATGTTCGAGGACTACCCGCGTGCCATGATCGCGACGCCACGCCGCTGGCACCGCGGAATGTTCACGGGTCCCGGCTCCTTCGCCCGGGATCTCGGCCACTGAGTCAGCGCCGCGCCCACGACCTACTCTCTGACACCGTGAGCAGTCCCGATACCAGGCCCGACGACATCGGCGAGCCGAGGCCGGTTCGCGAACCGGGGGCCACCGGCTTTCTGGCCGGTGTCGACCGTGTCGACGCGGTCGTCGACCGATGGTGGGACTCCCTGCGCGGGCATCCGGTCGTCGACCGGCTCTTCTACACCGCCTCGGAGGCCGCCGACTTCTCGCTCCTCTGGCACTGCGGCGGGGTCATCGAGGCCATCATCGAGGATGACCCGATGGTGGCGGTGAAGATGAGTGCTGCCCTCGGGATCGAGTCGGCGCTGATCAACGGAGCGGCGAAGTCGCTGTTTCGCCGTGGCCGACCCATTCATGAGACGCAACGGCCTCTGCACGTCCGCCGACCCAGGACCAGCAGCTTCCCCAGCGGCCATGCCTCGGCGGCGATGGTGGCTGCGGCAATGCTCTCACGTCACGGCAACACGGGGGCCTGGTATGCGCTGGCCGGCGTGGTCGCAGCCAGTCGCGTCCACGTGCGTCTGCACCACACATCCGATGTCGTCGGCGGCTTGGCGGCCGGTGCCGTGCTGGGCGCGCTGGCGCGCCGAGTTGTCGATCAGTGAACGCCGGCAGGTTCCGCCGCAGCGGTCGCCAACAGCGACCTCAAGTCGAGGAGAAGGTCGGTGACCTCGGTGCCCGACACCAGCTCGCGCCGGCTCAGACCGACGAGAACGCGGTCGATCACCTCGAGCGCCTCTTCTATCCGACCGGCGTCGATTGTGTCGGTCATGCACCTTGACTTTCGTTCGTGTCGGACGCCCCGGTGGGCCCACCACGAATCCTAGGCGCGACTCGGGTTCTGGGCGGGTCGCCGTGGGACGCAGCCGCCGTACGATCGACCGGTGCGCATCCGGGCCGATATCCTCGTCGAAGTCGACCTGGCCGCCGTCGGCCGGGCTCCCGATCGGGTCACCATCGACAACCTCGATCCGGTCGATCTTCCGTTGCTGCTCGCTCGGGTGCACCGCGGAGCCGGGGTCGACATACGTGTCGAGGTGCAGGTTCATCTCTCCGGGATTGTCGACGAGCCGATCTCCGCCGACGACCCGCCTGATCTCGACCACCTCATGACCGGTGCCGGATTCCGGATCGACCGTTCCGAGCGGCGGCACAGCGACGCCGACACCATCCGCTCGGTGACGGCGACACGGCTGCGCTCGCTCCCCGACTATGTGTCGGGAGGAATGAGGGTCCTGATCTGCGGTCTCAACCCGAGCCTTCACTCGGCCGACCTGCGAGTCGGTTTCGGACGGAGCGGCAACCGCTTCTGGCCCGCCGCGCTGGCGGCGGGACTCCTGCGTGTCGACCGCGACCCGATCGACGCTCTCGTCGAACACGGAATCGGCATGACCGACATGGTGAAGCGGGCCACGCCGCGAGCGGCATCGCTGACCACGGCCGAATACGCAGCCGGGGTCGAACGCCTCGAGACCCTGTGTGAATGGCTCCGACCCGGCGTCGTGTGCATGGTCGGCTTGGCCGGCTGGAGGGCCGCGGTGGACCGCCGGGCGGTCGCCGGTGTCCAGCCTCGGTTGTTGGGATCCTCGGTTGTCTACCTGATGCCCTCCACCAGCGGACTCAACGCCCACAGTTCGCTTGCCGACCTCACCGTTCACCTACGGACGGCAGCAGATCTCGCCCGCGGGCCGCTCAGTTGACCGGCGCCAGGTCGCGAACGGCCTGCACCATGTCGACCCCCGGCACGGGTATGAGCATGAGTACCGGGCAGTCGATGCCGTTGGCGACGTAACGGGCGACCTGGGCCCGACACTCCTCGGGGCTGCCGTGGATGATCAGCTGGTCGACTATCTCATCGGGGATCTTCCCGAGAGCACCTTGGCGGTCACCGGCCGACCACTGAGCCCAGTGCTCCGCCAGCGCATCGGTGCGACCCATCCATTCATGAAACGCCCGGTAGACACCGACGTTGAGATAGGAGGCCATGGAAAAGCGGCCGACGGCCCGGGCGGTGTCGCGGTCGGCGGTGGGCACCACGAACAACCGGGCGACGATCTCGGCGTTGTCGTTCCGGGACCTCACGATGGGGGCGACTCTCGCCGCGTCCTCGGCCGAGAGCCAGTTGACAACCGCACCGTCGGCCTCACGACCGGCCAGTTTCAGCATTCCCTCGCGGAGCGCGGCCACGAGGATCGGTACCGGCTCCTCGAGGGCGACACCGAGACGAAATCCCCTGACCGAGAACGTGTCGTATTCCTCGGTCACCTTGGCGCCCGACAGCGCGGCACGCAGGAATCTCACCGTGTCCCGGACCCTCTGATAGGGCCGCTCGAACGCGATCGCGTTCCATCGCTCGACGATGATGTCCGATGACGATCCGATGCCGCACACGAACCGGCCCGGCGCTGCCGATGCCATGGCGGCGACCGACTGGGCCAGCAGCGCCGGGCCACGGGTATAGGCGGGAAGAATCGCCGTTCCGAACCTCATCCTCGGGGTCCAGACGCTGGCCAGTGCAAGCGGGGTGAGACCATCGGTCCCCATGGCCTCGGCCGTCCAGAGGTCGGTGTATCCGAGGTCGGCGAGTTCTTCGAACCTCGACCGCTGGGTGTGGAGCGGACCATCGAAGGGAATTGTCATTCCGTAACGCTTCATTGCCTGCCTCTCACGGCGTGGGACGGTGCCCGAGAGTGTCACACCCCCCGGTCATGATCCAACCATGAACGAACAGCTCACCATTCCCGGAAGATCACGTGGCTGGCAGCTCGATCCCGCCACCCGTCGCCGCGGCCGAAGAGGCGTGGCCGAGGCCCGCAAAGTCATCCGGCGCTCCAAGGTCAGAGCCGTGGAGCAGTGCACCTCGGAATCGTCCGCCGACGGCCGGCATCTCGTGGCCGACGCGGCGTGATCGCCTCCGGCCGGTTCCACGCCAGACTGTGACGATGCGAACCTCCGTGCCCGTACGACCCTGGTTGCACCCGGTCGCGGTCGTGGTCGTCGCTCTCGCCCTTCTCGCCGGCGCCTGCGCATCGGCCGGCGGTGGTTCTGCCGTCGCCGACAGTACGCCGGTCGCCACTCTTCCGGCATCCGATGTTCTCGCCCCCAACGCGACCGTCGATCGTGTCGTCGACGGCGACACGATCATCGTTCTGATCAACGGCCGACGCGAGCGGGTGAGGCTCATCGGCATCGATACTCCCGAATCCGTCGACAAGAACCGCCCGGTGCAGTGCTACGGACACGAAGCCAGTGCCTACACCGAATCGCTGCTACCTCCGGGCACTCCCGTCAGTCTGGTGCGAGACGTCGAAGCCCGAGACCAATACGACCGGCTTCTGGCCTATGTCGTCCGCACCGCCGACCAGTTGTTCGTGAATCTCGACCTGATCGAGAACGGCTACGCCGGGCCTCTCACCTACCCACCCAACGATCACTATGCACGCTTGTTCGAATCGTCGGCCGACACCGCGGCATCCGCCGGCATCGGTCTCTGGGGTACGTGCGGCGGTCCGGATGTGCCGCTGGGCTGACAGCGGCAGCAAACGGTCGGGGCGCGGCTAGCGTCTCTCGCGTGAACTCGCTCGCGGGGGCTCTGGGGTTCGGCCCCAAGGATCGCCTCCTGATCATCAGCAGTGATCTTCTCGGCTCGACCCATGCGGCCACCGCAGGGTGTTTCTCGGCCATGCGCGAGGGCCTGGCCACCACCTCCACGTTGATGATGCCAGGCCCCTGGGCTCGCCACGCCGCCGAGTGCACCCAACCCGACGACGACATCGGCATCCATTTTACTCTCAATTCCGAACTCGACCACTACCGGTGGAGGCCTCTCACCTGCGCCCCGAGCCTCCTCGATGGCGACGGCGGCTTCCCCCGAACCCTTCCCGATCTCTGGGACCACGCCGACCTCGATGAGGTCCACCGCGAACTCATGGCTCAGCTGGAGAGAGCCCTGCTCTGGGGATTCGACCTGACTCACATCACCACCCATATGGGGGCGCTGCAACAACGTCCCGAGTTCTTCGACGTGATGTTGGAGATTGCGGTCGACAGTCGACTTCCGCTGCGGCTCGAGGGTCCGGCCGCCGAGGAGGCCGCTGGTTTCCCCTTCCGGAGCCTGGCGGCCGAGGAAGGGGTCCTGTTTCCCGACCACTTCAAGCTGGTCCGTGGCGGCGCCCGTCAACATTTCATGTCGACCCTTCGACATCTCCAACCCGGGGTCACCGAGATCGTGTTCGAGCCGGCGATCGCAGCCGAGGAGCTACGGGCGGTCGATCCGTCGGCAAGCCGGAGGGTCGATGATCTCACCCTTGTCACCGATCGCCGGCTGACCGACCTGATCGAGGACGCCGGCGCCCAGCTGATCGGCTACGAGGCCATCCGCGAACTCCAGCGATCCGACGGCTGAATCCGCCTCGTCAGTCCCCACCCGTCGAGATGGCCGACAGTGCCTTGGCGATCCGGGCCCGGAGGTCACGTAGATCGACCAGCCAACCCGCATGGTCACCCTCGACCTTGACGGCGCCTCTCATGAATGCGACGTCGGAGTCGAGTGACCCGTCGATGATTCGAGACAGCACCTCGTAGTCGAGCGACACGCGGCAGCCGGGGTCGGTCACTCTGCCGACTTCCAAGCCGGTCACCCGGCCACTGCTGATCACGATTCCGATCACTATCCTGCCGCCGGGTGCCCCGGTGACGGTGTACTGCACCGACGTATCCACATCGCCGACCGCCGGCAGATCGGCGAGAACACCTCGGGCGGCTTCGATCCAGTCTTCACTCAACAACTCCGGCATTCAGCCCACCGCCTTCACGGCACGCAGGCCTGCGAACAGATCCGACTCTGGAACCTCGGAACCCAACTCTCCCATCGCCAACCGAAACTCGTCGTGGCTGTGGATTTGGTCGTCGAGTTCGGCCGGAAGCCCGAACCAGAAGTTGGAGGCCGGGTCGATCTGAGTGGCGTGGGCCAGCAGGGCCTGGCGCCTCACACCGGCGTATCGACCGACCGGAATCCGCGTGGTGATCAGATGATCGAAATCGGGGCGCTCGAACCAACGCTCGTCGTATGGTGACTCGAGGCCGAGCTGCCCGAACGCTTCGTGCCGGGCGACGATGCGACTCCTCGACCAGGCCGAGTGGTAGATCTTCGACACCGCCCATACCGCCCCGAGTTCGGGCCGGTACGTGGAGTCGGCGGCCCGGTTGACCGCGGGGCGGGTGATCTCGTGGACCCTGATGTGGTCGGGGTGCTGGTATCCACCCGGATCGTTCGGGTAGGTCACGATGACCTGCGGACGCTCGCTGCGCAGTATCCGCACCAGTCTGTCGACCGCGTCGTCGATGGGGGCACCGGCGAAGCACTCGCGATAGCCGCCGGCCTCGGAGTCGAACATTCCCGAGTCGCGATATCCGAGCATCACGACCTCGTCATAGCCGATCACCTCGGCTGAACGAGCGAGTTCTTGTCGACGCACGGACTTGATGTCGTTGCGAACCGAGTCGTTGTCCATCGCCGGATTGAGAATGTCGCCTTCCTCACCACCGGTGCAGCAGACCAGCACGGTTCGCACACCTTCGGCGTGGTAGAGAGCAACCGTGGAGGCGCCCTTGGAGGCCTCGTCGTCGGGGTGGGCATGAACCGTGAGTAGGCACAACTGATCGTCCATCGGCGTGGAAGATACCCGTTGGCGGAGCAAAGAGCTGTCGGGCAGCAACCAGTCAGCCCCGGTATTGGGCGGTCTCGAGCGCTTCCAGGCGAGTGTCGCCGTCGCCGTCATGGTCGACAAGTCGCCATCCGAAGATCATCGCCAGGTGCTCGCGTCCTTCGTCGGGGCCGCTGGCGATCATCTCGTCGCCCGAGAGGAATCTGGCCGAACCCCGCGGCCGGTAGATGTATTGGCCGCCGCGACGGATCGCCAGAACCGTGAAGCCCGGTTCGATGTTGAGGCACAGCTCCGCCAGACTCGCCCCGTCCGACTGGCTCCCCACACCGACGGGCAGCTTGACGACCACATCGTCGCTGTCACCGAGGGCCAGACCGAGCACCGGATGCACATCCTCGCGCTGCTCGATCAGCCAGACCATCGCGTGGGCCTGATCGCCAATGTCCTCCGCCGCCTGTGAGAGATGGAGCAGACCTCGCAGGGGCGAAGGATCTGCCTTGTCACTCGCGGCTCGGAGCACCCACAGCTCGAGCTTGTCCTTCATCTCATCGAGACGATCCTCGAGTTGACACACTTCGGCGGCCAGGCCCTGATCGCCGAACACCAGCGCCGAGTAGGCGAGTCCGACCGCCACCTCGGAAAGGTTCTTCATGTCGACCAGGACATCGACCGCTCGGTCGAGATCGGTCGTGTATCCGTCCTCCGGCGCCTCGGGCGGAGTCCACACCGGGGCCGCGGCCAACTCGCGAAGACGGGTGATGCCGTCGGGCGATCCGCGCAGGAACATCACGTCGCCCGGCACCACGATCAGATCGCCTCGGACGTCGGTGATCCATCTCCGTTCGCGCTTGATCGCCATGACCCGCATGCCGGTTTGCACAGGAAGCTCGTGGGCCGATATCGGACGGTGGGCCATATGCGATCCTTCAGAGACCAGAACCCGATGGCTCACCTCCTCGGCGTTGGACAGGTCGGCCACCAGCTCGACCGGGATTCCGACGTGGTGAGTGACGATACGGGCGATGTCGACCGCATCGTTGGCGATGCGTTCGATGGCACTGATCACCTGAAGCACCGAGGACATGCCCTCGGAGTCCTTCGGGCTGCGTACGGCCATGACACACACCCCGCGCATGTCCTGGACCAGCTCGCTCATGGTCTCCTCGAGAGCGTCGACCTCTTCGGCCATGTCCGGGTCACCGAAGAACAGTGACGCATAAGCGAGGTCGACCATCAGCTCTGATGTGTCCTTGGCCTCGGCCAACATCTCCCGGAGATTTCGTGGTCTGTCGTCCATCAACTTCCCCTGCTGGGTTCGGCAATCGTAGATCCACGATGTCGGGCACACCCGTCGGTCGTCATATGACCCCCACCGCTGCGAGGGCGAGGATCAACGCGAAGACGCCGACGAGATCGAGAGTGGAAGCCACAATCGGGATTCCGTAGGTGTCGGGATCAAGGCCGAATCGAACCGCAAACGCCGTGGAGTAATAGGCGACGACCACCAGACACACCGTGGCGATCAGGCCTCCGAGCAGCGTCGCGGCCAGAAGGCTGAGGAACCCCATACCGGTTACGCCGGTGATCACGGCGCCAAGCTGTGCGGTGAGCGCGGCAGCAAGGAAGACCGGAACCGCCAACGAGAAAGCCATGGCGAAGTCGCTGCCAACCCCGTGAGGCAACGCGTCGGGGGAGCGCAGACCGAGATGGAACTTGGTGGAAAGTCGACTCGACAGAACCCCACCGAGCGAGCCGGCCTTGTTGAGAAACCCCGGCAGCAGAATCAGGAGCACCGGATATTGGAGAAGGCTTTCGAGCCTCTTCTCGACCATGATCCCGGCCACCAGGTCCACAATCCCGGCCATCACGAGCACGGGAAGCGACTCGCGCATGATCACCGGCACGAGATCGAGGCTCGATCCAACGGCCCACAGCGTGACGGCCACCGCGGCCACGACCATCGCCAGCGCCACCACCGGCGTGACGACATCGAGGCCTGCCAGTTGCGCCCCGATCACCAGCGCCGGGAGACTGACGAGGTCGCCCACCGCATTCACGAGTGGGGCGACGACGTTGTCGAGATCCCACCCGTGGCGGACCGAGCCACCGGCCAGCAGCAGCGCGATTGCCAGCACGACGAACGATGCGAGCAGCCCACCGACGGTGGAGATCACCATGAAATCGGCGAGCGACATGGTCGGCGACACCGAGAAGATGATCGCCACCGCCTTGGCGAGGAAGGCGAGCAGCACGGAGAGGACCAGGCTCAGTGCCAGAGCGACCGCGGCGTTCTGTCCGACCACCGAATCGAGCCGTGCCGTGAGGCGGAACGTGCCGGTGTGGATCGATGTGCCGAGGCGACTGCCGAGCGCTCCGTACACGTTTCCCTTGACGGCGAGAGCCGCGGGGACCAGGAGAAGCAACCCGGGCAGGTCTTCGAGTGTGCCGGTGATCGACGCCAGCGTGATGCCCGACACGATGCTCGCCACGGACGCCAGCAACATGGCCACCAGGCTGTCGTGGTACGCGACAGTGTCGCCGCCGGCGAGGGCGGTGAACACACGCGATGTCGACGACGGCGTCCGATACATGCCAGCCAGTGTGCAGCCTCCGGCCGGTCGCCGTGGTGATAATCGGCTTCGAAGTGTCTCAGTCGGCCCGCGATCCGAGGTCCCGCAGAATCGACCGGCAGTCGGCCCACGCCGAACTCAGGATCGACTCGACCGTTTCGACGGAGTGGATACGACCCGAGACCTGCCCGGCCATTGCCACTCCCACCTCCATCTCACCGCCGAAGTAGAGCTTCATCATTTTCTCGATGTCGAGGATCGCCGGCTCATCGGTGGCCTCGAGAGCGGCGGTGAGGCCGGTACGCAGCGTGCGCATGGCGGGGCGGTGATGGCGGTTGACGATCACCGTGTCGGTCTCCTTGGCATCAACGATTGCCTGTTTCCAGTTGTCGTGGATCGGAGACTCGGCCGAGGCGACCATTCGGGTGCCCATCTGGACACCGTCGGCACCCAGCGCGAGCGCGGCCGCCATCGAGGGGCCGTCGACGAAACCGCCGGCCGCGACCACCGGGACGTCGAATCGGGAGATGACCTCCGGTACGAGCACCAGCGACGAGGCTCCATCGGCATTCTTGAAGCCTCCGCCCTCGATGCCTTCCACCACCAGCCCGTCGACTCCGGCGTCGATCGCCTTCTCGGCACCTCGCAGCGTCGGGATCACATGGAACACGGTCACGCCGAGTTCCTTCAGTCGCGGTACGAGCAGCGCCGGGTCACCGGCCGAGGTGGTCACGAATGCCACCTCGTTCTCGGCCAGGAACTCGACGAGGGCCTCGGGATTTCGTACGAAATGCTGCGCGATGTTGACACCCCACGGCTTCGAGGTGAGACCACGCATGGCGAGGATCTCGGTCTTGACCGCCTCGAGATCGCCCGAAGACGTCTCGATGATCCCGAGACCTCCTGCGTTGGAGACCGCCGAAGCCAGCCGGGATCTTGCGATCCACCCCATGGGAGCCTGCACTATCGGGATGTCGATTCCGAGCATCTCGGTGATTCGTGTCCTCATGCGGATCTTCTCCCTCGAGTCGGCTCGTTCCGGATCAGCGACGGCGTCGGATGACCGTCGGCCGACGGTAGAACACCGAGCGGTCGGAGGACCAGAGCGCCGGTGGAGCGTCGACGAACGCGGCCAGCTGCAGCAGAGGCTGATCGTAGTTGACTCTCCAGCCGGCGAAGTCGAGCCACGCCGCATCGGGGTCATCTCGTACCGGAAGGCCGGCGTCACGCAATGCCCTGTAGACCTCGTCGTATTCCGCGCGTTCGATCGAAATCGGGTCGGTGGGCGACGGATCGCAGTCGTACTCGAAGCCGAAGTACCCGGCGATGCGCCGAAGGGCCAGAGCACCCGTGCGGATCATCAACTCGGCACGCGGCGCTCGCGGCAGTTCGAGCGTCGAGACGCAGAGCGCCGCCGTGTCGAGAGCGAGGCCGGCCCCGGTGATCCAGGAGCGTTCGGCCACGGGTGATCTGAAGAAAACCAGCATCGGAAACGAAGAGTGGCTCTCCTCGACATCGACGAACCAGTCCTCCCACTCGCTCCAGAGCTGCGGCATCTGGTCGAGCCCGTCGACATCATGGATGCGGGTGAGAAGAGCCCGGGGGCTCGCATAGCCGGAGCTCTCGCTGGCCCTGAGATGCAACTTCGCCACCGACAACTCCCGACGCGAGAACGCCGCGTAGATGGTCGGCAGGAAGCTGATCATCAGGCCCACCAGGCCCAAGCCGATCAGACCTTCGGTGATCGCCGCGACCAGATGGGGGCCGCTCGAGGCGGTTCTGAAACCGAGCGTGGTCAGCGACGAGCCCGACAGGGCCCACGCCGCACCAATCGAGCCGTGACCGAGAGCCCAGAAGACCATCGCGAACGACGTGATGATTGCCGCCGCCCAGACCGCCGGCAGCAACATGAGCCCCATCGGCGCCATGCGGGCTTTCACCCGATCGTGGGCCTGCCAAGAGCGCATTCGTCCGGCCACCGACTGAAAAATCCATCGCAGGAAGATGAAGACGGTTCGGGTGATGAGCACCTGCTCGCCCCGCGGAACCACCACGGTGCGAATGGCCGAGCCGAGTGTCGCCAGAGCGAACAGGACTCCGAGGCCGCCCACCAGCCATCGAACGACGATCATTGCCGGATGATACGGGCGTCGGCGTCTTTCCCGGCGACGGTGATCACGTCGAGATCATCGGCGACCACCACCTCGCCCCGGTAGCCGCCGGAACGGATATCGGCCACGAATCCGGCTCGTTGCGCATCGGTGTCCGGGGCCGGGATCAGGTGGGTGAGCACCAGCGTGGCCACGCCGAGGTCGGCGGCCTGAACTCCGATCAGTCGCGTATCGGCGTGGTAGTCGAGGATGAATCGGCGATCTTCGGGCAGCGCCTCGATCGGTTCGAACCGCATCGCCTCGTAGACCAGCACATCCACTCCGCGGGCCAGTTCGGCCATTTCGTCACACACGATCGTGTCGCCGGAGATGGCCACCGAACCCGATGGAGTGTCGACACGGTAGGCCACTGCCGGTGCGACCGGTTCGTGATGGACCGCCACCGCGGTCACGACCACCTCGGCATACGACCACACCTCGGTCATGTGCGGTCGTGCCTCGAAGCCGACGACCATGCGATGGGGTCGCCGGGAGCGGCCGGTGTGCCCCAATCGCACCGTGATGTCGTCAGCCCACACATCAAGCATTCGCTCGGCGAACCGTACTGATGGGCCCACCGGCGCCACGATCGGCAGTGGCTCGAGCGCGTCGAAGCGATCCATCACCCATCTCGTGAGCACCAGATCGGGCAGACCCACCGTGTGGTCGCAATGGTGATGGGTGATGAACACCGCGGTCACCTCGCCCGGCCGGAGGCCGGAAGCCGCCAGGCGCTGCACTGTCGATCGGCCGGCGTCGAATTGGAGTGCCACGTCGCCGTGGCGAACGAGCACACCCGGCCCCGCCCGGTTGGCATCGGGAATCGGGCAACCCGAGCCGGTGATCGTAACCGTCAGTTCCGGGGAGTGGCCCATCCCCAGAGGCTAGATGATCGCTTTCGGGTGTCCCGATCAGTGGTCCTGCATGGCCGCCACGAGGCGGTCGATGGCCCGACTCAGACGACTCTTGACCGTGCCGGGTGCTATTCGGAGCGCTTCGGCCGTGTCGGCCTCCGACCAGTCGAGGTGATAGCGCAGCACGATCACGGCCCGCTGGTCGATGGGCAGCGCGGCGATGGCAGCGTCGAGATCGAGGTTGATCTCCGGCTGGACGGATTTCAGCGTCTCCGGTGCCCGCTCGTGAGAAACCTCCCGGCGGAACTTTCGCAGCCGCGAGGTCGCCCAGTTGAGGCCGGCCCGGTATACCCAGCCGGACGGGTTGACACAGCTGCCCACGTCGGCCCAGTTCTGGAAGGCACGAGCCATCCCCTCGGCCGCCGCGTCGCGAGCCAACTCCTCGTCACGCAACGTGAGGACCAGCGCCTCGAAAATCGGACGATGTCGTGCCACGTAGAAGTCGGAGAACGACACGAGCACAGACGCGGCAACGGCCTCCTCGTTGGCCACGACGGGCTCAATGATCTGTCTCGCTTCGGTCATCGCCACACCATCAGACGTATCAGGGGGTCATGCGGTTCCCGATCCCGCCAAGATTCCTGTCGATGGGCCCGTCGGCGATCGCACCTCAAGCGATCCGGTAGGTTCGCCACGCGCCGCCCATCCGTACCACCACGGTGCCGCCGTTGATGCCCATGGCCGAAGGATACTCCTCGTACGTGGCCGAACCGCCGGCGCGATCGACAGGCGCCACCAGCCACTGCACCCCGTCAGCGCTGGCCACGATCACCAGTTCGGGTGGCCCGGAGCGTGGTGCCGGCGGTTCCCAACCCGAAGCCTCAATCGCCTTCTCCCGTGCCGGTAGCACCGTGTCGGCAACCACCTGCAGCGGGATCGACACCACCTCGTTGCCGGCCCCGTCGACTATCACCACGGAGTCCTGGCCAACCTCCGCGAAATCAGCGGTGAGCCCGTTGAAGGCCCCACTCAACTCGGCAACGATGTCACCGGTGACCAGATCGGTGATCACCAGATCGGCCGTGCCGTCGTCGTGGGCATGGAGGTGGATCGATTGCCCGTCCTGCTCGATCACCGCGTCGAACTCGACCGGCGGCGGAGTGGAGTCGGCGTACCGGGTGACGTCGATGACGCTCACGAAACCCGGGCCGGAAGCCTGGCTGCCGTGGATCTGACCCGTGTCGACGCCGGGGATGTCCACCTCGGTCCAGCCGGTGCCCTCGGGACTTCCTCGCCACATCGTCCGGCGGCCCTGATCGGTGACGTCGATCAACACCCCGCCCTCGACGGCAATGATGCTGCCGAACCGACCGCCGGGCAACGGTTCGGCTGCGGTCCAGGTGAGACCATCGGGCGAGAAGACGAGCTCGGGGGCTCCGGAGCCGGCGCTGCCACGGGCGGCCAGGAATCCGGCATCGGTGCCGACGACCTGCTCCCCCGGATAAGGGGAACCTCCCGCCTCGGTGCTCGATCGGACCACGCCATCCCAGGTACCGACCCAGGTGGTGGTATCGACCGTACCGCCACGGCGGGCCGACTGGAGACGGGCGTATTCGCCGGGGTCGACTCCCAGATCGGCCCACGAGAAGAACCTCGTGCGGGCCGGCGCCGGACTCTCGCCGGAGGCCGACGTCGTGGTCGGAATCTCCGGCGCGGTCGCCGTACCTTCGGCCGGATACACACGGACCGACGGTTCGGTGTCCGGGTAGAATTCGACTTCGATCCCGTCGGGGGTCTCCCGATAGTCGACCCCTCCCTGGAACTGCTGCACATCGACCGGCAACAAGGACCGGATGTCGATCGAGGACGACGACAGCACGGTGGCCAGCCAGCCGTCGGGACCGATCGCCAGACCCGACATCCACTGCTCGCTACGGAGATAGGAAGGTCCGTCGACCATCGCCGTGGCGACGTCATAGCTCTGCCAGTCGGTCAGATTGCTGGTGACCAGAACCGAAAGTCCGGAGGTATCGGGAGCGGCCTGGGGGCCCGCGCCATCGGATGGCGGGACCCGCCCCCAACTTTGCCGAGCGATGATCAGGTGCGTGCCGTCGGAGATGACCTGACTGATCGAACCGACGGCCACCGGCGGGGAGAAGCCGGCGACGTCGGTCCACGTGGAGCCGTCGGTCGATTCCTGCGCCACGAGTGTGGCGGTGCCCGGGCCGCCGGCGAGTGAATCCAACATGTCCAGGAGTCCCGGGTCATTCCGTACGACCGTGCCGGCTTGCTGCTCGAGCCCCGCGGCGGTGAGTGCGTTGCCCATCTCCTCCAGGTTCGAGGCGCCGGCGGCCTCGATCACGGCGGCCATCTCGGGCGGGAACCGGTCCAGGATCTCGGGACCGATCTCGAGGGCAGGGGCCGGTTCCCAGAGCGTGGTGACCGAGAGGAACCCATCACCCCAGGGGACGACCCAGCCGTCGTAGCCGGGGTAGCGGTAACCGTGAACCGCAGACTCGGACGCCAGAAATGTCGTGGTGGTGACGGAGAGCGGGCTCTGGGATGGGGCCGAGTTTCCGACCGCTGCCGCGTCTTGGGATCGAGGTGCAATCGTCGTGGTGGCTGCCGTACCGGCGGCGATGTCGAGGATTGAATCGCCGTCGGTGACCAGCGGCCTGATGCCAACCACCGCGGCTGCCACCAGCGCCACCACCGCTGCCACGGCCACGGCCCGGCGTCGATGGCCGCGACGTCGGCCGCGACGCTCCACCTCGGCCACACCGACCGGCTCGGCCGTGATCGACGCCGCGCTGCCCGCCAGGTGGGATTTCAACTCGTCATCAAAGGAGTTCACGCCAATAGACGCATCAGCACCCGGATCGGTTCCCAGAAGTCCCGAATTGTCGCGAATTGCCGATCGAACCGACCCTCAGCCGGCCGCCGGGCCGGGGAGGTGGGCGGTGAGCATACGTACCGGTGCACCCGCAATGGTGTCGAAGCGGGCGTCGACATCTCGGAATCCGGCCGACTCGAATGCCCGGCCGAGATCGTCGATTTCGATCATCAGATGCTCGTGATCGCCGTGTTTGTGGCCGTGGCGGGCCTTCATTTCCTCGTGGTTCGGATGGGTCGGGTCGTCGAAGTCCTCGTCGACCAGCACCACGCGGCCCCCGGGTCGGAGCACACGGCGCAACTCGACCACCGCGGCGTCGAGATCGGATATGTGGTGCAGGACGTTGACCGCCCAGGCTGCGGCGACCATGTCGGTGCCGACCGGCAGCTTCTCGGCTCGGCCGTCGAGGGCGGTGACCCGTGGTCTCACACGATTCCCCAGTCGCCTCGCGGCAAGCATCCGCCGCATGAACGGTGTGGGTTCGATGGCGATCACGCGGCCTTTGCGTCCGACACGACGGGCCGCCTCGAACGTGGCCGCCCCCATGCCGGCGCCGACGTCGAGCAGGGTCTCACCCTCCGATGGTGCCACGAGATCGACCACCGCGTCGTTGAGGTCGTTCGACCAGAACTTGCGCAACCTGGGCAGGTAGGTGCGCATGGCCCGCCAAGTGGTGCCGTCCTGGCTCATTCGGTGGTCGTGGTCGTGATGATCGTGGTCGTGGTCGTGGTCGTGGTCGTGGTCGTGGTCCATGATCCAGTATCGACCGCGGACCCTGTTCAACGGAAGTCGCGGGACGGCACCGACCCCACGACCGGTAGCGGTTCGAGCTTGTCGGCCACCACGTTGATCACACCCTCGCTGCGCTCCAGCCTTCCTCTGACCAGAAGGGCAGGGGTTCCCCTGGCCACACTTCGGTAGCGCTTCCAGCACCCCATCGACACCACCACGTTGATCAATCCGGTCTCGTCTTCGAGGTTCATGAAGGTGGTACCACCGGCGGTGGCCGGACGTTGGCGATGGGTCACCACTCCCCCGACCAGCACCCGGGTGCCCGGCTCGATCTCGGCCAGACCATCGGCGGTGACCACTCCTCGACGGGCAAGGTCGGCCCGCAGGAAACGAGTGGGGTGACCGTCGGGGGCGATACCGGTGGCCCACAGATCGGAGTGGGCGACTTCGCGGGCCGACATGCCGGGGAGGGTGGGGGCCTCGACCCCGGTGACAATGCCCGGCAGGCGATCGACCGAGGTCTGCGACATGGCGCCGGCGGTCCACAGGGCCGAGCGACGGTCGACGCCGAAGCAGCCGAACGCACCGGCGGTGGCCAGCGCTTCGAGCACCGGCAACGACAACCCCGGGACCCGTCGGCGAAGATCCTCGACCGACGTGTAGGGGCGTGCGGCCGCGACCTCCTCGGCCAGATCCGGCCCGATGCCGCGCACCTGGCCGAGGCCCATCCTGACCGCCCACCCACTGGCGCTGTCGGGGCACGCTTCGAGGGTGGCGGTGTCGGCCGAGGCGTTGAGGTCGGGGGTGCGCACCACCACACCGTGGCGACGGGCATCGCCGACGATGGTGTGGGGTGACCAGAACCCCATTGGCTGGGCGTTGAGCAGCGCCGCGCAGAACGCGGCCGGGTGGCGAAGCTTGATCCACGCCGAGGCGTAGACCAGATACGAGAACGAAACCGAATGGCTTTCGGGGAACCCGTAGTTGGCGAACGCGGCCAGCTTCTCCCATATCAACTCGCCGACAGGGTCGGTGATGCCTCGTTCGCGCATCCCCTCGAAAAGCCTCGCCTTGAGTCGCTCCATGCGCTCACGACTGCGCTTGGACCCCATGGCCTGGCGGAGCCGGTCGGCTTCGGCTGCGCTGAACCCGGCCACATCGATCGCCATCTGCATCAACTGCTCCTGGAACAGCGGCACGCCGAGGGTCTTGGCCAACGAGTTCTCGAGCAGTGGATGGAGATAGGTGACCGGTTCGAGGCCGTTGCGGCGACGTATGTAGGGGTGGACCGAACCCCCCTGAATGGGTCCGGGCCTGATCAGGGCCACCTCGACCACCAGATCGTAGAAACAACGGGGCTTGAGCCGGGGCAGGGTGCCCATCTGGGCCCGCGACTCGATCTGGAACACCCCGATGGTGTCGGCCCGGCACAGCATCTCGTAGACCTCGTCCTCCTGAGGCAGGGCCGCGAGGTCGATCTCGGTGCCTTCGGCCTCGGCCACCAGATCGATGGCGTAGTGGAGCATCGACAGCATCCCGAGACCCAGCAGATCGAACTTGACCAGACCGGCCGCCGCGCAGTCTTCCTTGTCCCATTGCAGGACGCTGCGGTCGGCCATGCGTCCCCATTCGACCGGGCACACCTCGATCACCGGACGGTCGCACATCACCATGCCACCGGAGTGGATGCCGAGATGGCGGGGGAAATGCTCGATCTCGGCCGCCAGCTCGAGCACCGGCCGCGGGATGGCCGTCCCGCCATCGGTGCCGGGATCGGTGCCGGCCTCCGACACGCCGTCGGCGACGTGGTGCCAACGGTCGATCTGTCTGGCGAACGCGTCCTGCCGGCCGGTGGCGTAGCCGAGCGCCTTGGCCATGTCTCGGATCGCGGATTTGGCCCGGTAGGTGATGACGTTGGCGACCTGGGCGGTGTGGTGGCGGCCGTGGCGCTCATAGACGTATTGGATGACCTCTTCGCGACGGCCGCTCTCGATGTCGATGTCGATGTCGGGGGGACCATCACGTTCGGGCGACAGGAACCTCTCGAACAGCAACCCGAGTGAAACCGCGTCGGCGTTGGTGACGCCGAGCGCGTAGCAGACCGCCGAGTTGGCCGCCGACCCCCGTCCCTGGCACAGGATGCCGGTGCGGCGGCAGAACGCGACGATGTCCCACACCACCAGGAAGTAGCCGGCGAAACCGAGTCGCCCGATGAGTTCGAGTTCATGGTCGAGTTGGGCCCACGCGCCGTTCACCCGCTCGGCGCCACGCGGCCCGTAGCGGTGGGCACCGCCCTCGTCGACCAGGCGATGCAGATACGCCATCTCGTCGAGCCCGTCGGGGCACGGATACGGCGGCAGGCTGGGGGCCACCAACGACAGATCAAAGGCACATTCGAGCCCGATCGCCGCCGCCCGCTCGACCACCCCCGGGTAGCGGGCGAAGCGCCGGGCCTGCTCGGGGCCCGACCGCAACGGCATGCCGGTGGGAGGAAGCCAGCCGTCGATTTCATCGAGGTTGCGACGACTCCTGACCGCGGCCATTGCCGATGCCAGCCTCTGACGGGCCATGGTGTGGTGGTGCGCGTTGGCGGTGGCCACCACATCGACCCCGGCGTGGGTCGCGAGCGCGGCCAGACCGTCGTTGCGGACCGAATCGAGCGGCAGACCGTGGTCCCACAACTCGACCGCCACGTTGCCTCTGCCAAAATCCGACGCCAGGCGATCGAGCGCCCGGCCGGCCGCCGTCGGCCCGTGATCGACCAGAGCCCGCGGCACCTGGCCCTTGCGGCAACCCGTGAGCACCAGCCAGTGGTCGCCGGCACCACCGTCACCCAACTCGACCAACCGGTGGTAGTCGAGGCGCGGCGCGCCCTTGTCGCCGGCCAATTGCCCCTCGCTGATGGCTCGACCCAACGCCGCGTAGCCCCGGGGATCGCGGGCCAGGATCACCAGATGATCGCCACCGGGGTCGGCCGGACCCTGGCGTGTGATGTCGGCCGGATCTCCCGGAGACGGCGACAGGGTGAGTTCGGCACCGAACACGGTGGGCAGACCCACCGCCCGGGCCGCCTCGGCGAAACGCACCACTCCGTAGAACCCGTCGTGGTCGGTGAGGGCCAGGGCCTCGAGCCCCAACCGGGCCGCCTCCTCGACCAGTTCCTCGGGATGCGATGCCCCGTCGAGGAAAGAGAAGTTGGAATGGCAGTGGAGTTCGGCGTAGGGCACCCCCGATGTTCGTCGCCCCAGTGACAACGGCGCCTCGTAGGAGGAACGCCGGCGCGACCACGCCGGGCTGTCGCCACCGTCGCCGGCCCAGATGTCGGTGGGGCGCCCGGTCGCGGGGCGATCGGACAGCCGTCGTTCGATCTCGCTCCATGGCACTTGGGGGTTGTTCCAGCCCATGGAGCGAACCTACACGAACATATGTTCGTTCTCAACTCCCACGGGTGCCCTGTCAGTCCCAGGTTGCGGTGATCCACCACCGACCGCCTTCGAGTGCCACGAGATGGGCCACTCCATCGGTGGTGAGCACCTGGAATCGGGCGCAACGCCGGTACGAGTCGGGGTCCCACCATCGCTCCTCGACCGGCCACGGGCCCGCCCATGCCCCGATCTCTGCCGACTTGGCACCCATCACCAACCGGACCGGCCGATCGGACACCTCCCCACGGCCCGAGACCCCAACCGTCCGGCCGGCCCGATCGAGCAATTCGATCCCGACCGGGGTGACCGGCACGCCGGCCGGTGACGGGCACGGCAGCCCGCCCGGCCACGGAGCCGGATCACGCGACTCGGGTTCGACCGACCGGCCCCGCAGCTCGACCGTGGCCGCCGACACCAGAACGATCTGCTGGTCGGTGCCACGGCCACCCCGTAGTTCGGGAACCATCACCGAGTCGATTCCGAGCTGCCCCTGCAGGCGGGCCGCCACCCGGGCCGCACGCCCGTCGGCCTCGGTCTCGCCGCCCCAGAAACCGAGTTGTCGGCCATGGGCCGGGACCACCTCGTCGGGCACCAGCGCCAGACGGGATATGGCGCCGCTCGGCCGCGACGCCGCCGAACCGTTGAGCCAACCGTCGAGCTGCCATCTGACCCGGTCGGCCACCGCGGCCGCGCTCAGCGCTCCCTCGTGACGCCACAACCGCGAGAGCGTCTCGCCGTGTTCGGTCTCGACCTCAATCCCCACCCTCACACAGGCCACCCCTTCGGCGCTGAGACGATCATGGAGTCCCTCGGCCAGCCCGCGAGCGCGAAACGCCACCCGATCGACACGATCGGCGGGCGGGTCGATATCGGTGGAAACCGACCAGTCGGGGCGGAGGGGACGAGCCTCGGGAGGACGCGGATCGAGACCCGATGCCAACCGGTGGGCCTCGATCCCGGCCGAACCGAAGCGGGCGATGACGCTCGCCGACGGCAACGCCGCGAACAAACCCAGTGTGGTGATGCCCAACCTGATGAGAACGTCGCACAACCCGGGACGTTCGAGAACCGTGACCGACATCGGAGCGAGGAACCTGCCGACCGTCCCGGGGGCGACCGAGCGAACGGGGTCGGCGAGCCGGGCCGCCAATCCTGCGGCGAAGCGGCCGTCGGCCACTCCGATCCGCACATCGGTACGACCCCCCACCACCTCGGCCATCCGTTGCACGACCCCTTTGACGACGGCTTCGTCACCGCCGAAATATCTCGATGGTCCCCCCATCGCGAACGCGCATGTGCCGGGGCGGAGAACTTCGATACGTGGGGTGAGGTCGTCGAGCGAGGCCAGAACCGGCTCGAAGCAGCGGGCCTCGACCGCTTCGTCGCGGGCCACCACATCGAGATCGGTGCACACCCCCTGAGCGGCCCGACGCCTCTGCCCGCGCGTCACACCCGCGGCCCGGGCGGCCGGGCTGGCGGCCACGACCCGGTTGGCGGCCATCACCGCCACCCGCTGATCGAGACTGCGTCCCATGGCCACCACCGGCCAGTCGGGGCACCAGGCGACAAGGGTCCGCGCCGGATCGTCCATGTTCAGACCCCCCTCAGCTTCGCCACCGGGGCCAACCCCACGGGCTGGGGGGCACCGGTGGGGCCGGGCAGGAACAGCTCACTCGATCGGGGGCTCGCCGATGCCCCCCTGCCATCGGCCCTCACCTCGACCCGACGTCGACGCAGGATCCCGTGGCCATCACCGAGCCCCTCCCACTCGGATGCCACGACCTGCAGCCTTACGTCGGCACCGACCGACCGGCTCGCCGACCCCGATGCCCCCACCCGGACGAGCACCGACCCGCGCTCACGCAGCCTGGCGGTGAGCCGACGCAGATCACCGTCGCCGCAACGACGTCCGCCGGCCGCCACGATCACGTCGACCGAACCGATCAGGGCGGCCACGATGCTCGCCCACGACCCGGGGGTGGGCGGCCCGACCACGAACAGCCGATTGAGGGCCAGCCCCGCTTCGCCCGCGGCCATGAGCCCGACGGATGGCATCCCGACCAGCGCCGTCCACGAACCCGCAGCGGAAGGCCCGGCGGCCAGTGCCAACGCCAGTGAGGTCGCCCCCGGCCCCTGAACCTCGACGGTGGATCCCCGCCTGATCGCAGCACCCGGGAGAAGCGCTTCGAGCACCGGGAGAACCGGGAGGGTCTGCTCGTGGGCCGGGACCAACGGCGAGACCAGCCGGGTGGCCTGAGCGATAATGGCCGCGGCCTCTGATCCGGACGATGTCATTCATCCAGTATCGAACATGTGTTCGCCTATGGCAAGGACGGGAACAACGGCACCACGAAGTCGGCCACGACCGCCACCGCTCCGTCGGCCTCACTGAAGTGAATACCATCGGGGCGGTCGTAGCGCTCCGGGTCCGACTCGACCGCGGCGGCGATGTCGAGCAGGATCACGCTCTTGGGATGCGCCGATGCCACCGATCTCACGATCTCGTTGTAGGCCGCCACGCGCTCGGACCGGTCGACGATCTTCGACGCCGAGTCGGGGATCACGACCGGACCATCGGCCAGCGTCACCAGGATGGTCACCGCCCCCCGATCCTCGGCCTCGACGACCCAGGCGTCGTAGCGGTCCATGAGTGCCGCACGAAGGCGCGGATCGATGATCGACAGCCACACACCGGGCTCCCCCACCGGCTGGTGGTCGGCGATGGCCATACCGTGGTCCATCATCAACACCACGTCGATCGGTGTGCTGCCTCCGACCGACGAATCACCATCGAGCCGGGCATGGTCGTCGATCAGCGAGCCAACCGACGGTCGGCAGTACGCGGCGGGCACGAACCCGTCGGGTTTGGTGCTGAACCTCAGATTCCACTCTTCGGACCGATCGAACATCGGGGAGCACCCGGACAGTGCCTTGCCGACCAGTTCCCCCGACCGTGAAGCCACAAAGGCCTCCAACGCGGGCTGGAGCGAGTGCGCCGTCGAATCTCCGACCACGAGCATGTGGGGCGACACCGGGAGTGTAGGTGTCACCGGCTCGGTGGACGGCGTCTCGGCGACATCGGCCGCTGCCGAAACAACGGCGGGCGTCGTGGCCGGAACCGCCACGGTGGTTGTCGGCCGTACGGCGGCACTCGGCGCGGCCACGGTGGTCGTCGTGGTGATCGCCTGTTGCAGGGCGGCGGCAACGTCGGGTTGTTGTGGCTTCACGAACGAGAGTCCTGCCACCGAAACTGCCACACCGGCGACGCCGGCGAGGACGAGGCGGAGCGGCACCACCCCCCTGCGAACCGGCGATTCGATGATCCGGTGGCTCAGCTCCGCCAGAGCGAGCGTGACGGCCACGACGACGACCGGCGACCAGTCGGTCAGCTCTATGAGGGGAACGTGGAACAGGTAGATCGCATATGACCTCGCCCCCACCCAGACCAGGACAGGATGCGACAGCACCGAGGCGAACCGCCCCTCGGTCGTGGCGGCAGCCAGCAGAGCCACCCACACCAGAGATACCGCCGGCAGGAACCAGGTGAAAATGATTCGGTTGTTGTCGGCGACGGTCGCGAGAACGACCACGGCGACGATCGCCGCGGGTGCGCCGGCCCTCACCAACCACCGCGGCGCCGCCCGGCCGCGATAGATCCTCACCCCGAGCCATGCCCCGGCCAACACCTCGACAAGGCGAACAGGGGTCGCCAGATAGGCGTCAGGCGAACCCCACCACAAGGCGATCCCGGCCCCGACCACGGCGACCGCGATCCAGCCGGCCTTCTTGATGCCCAGCCACGCGATCAGCAGCGGAGCGACGAGATACATCTGCTCCTCGATCGAAAGTGACCAGATGTGGCCGAGCGGTTCGATGACGGTACCGAAGCGTTCGGCGTAGGTGACCGGCGAGGTCATGTCGTGCCAGTTGGCGACGTATGCGACCCCGGCCAGGGCCTGAATTGCCACGCGGCGCAACGATTCGACATCGATCACCGACACGACGACGGTTGTGGCGAGAAGCGTGACCATGAGCGCGGGTCCGAGCCGTCGGATTCGTCTGGTCCAGAATCGCACCAGATCGACACGACCCGTGGTCTCACGTTCGATCGCCAACTGCCCCACGATCAGGAAACCCGAGATGGCGAAGAAAAGGCTGACGCCGAGGAATCCTCCGGGCAGCAGGCGTTCGTCGAGGTGGTAGATCACCACCGCAGCGACAGCCAGCCCTCTCAGCCCGTCGAGTGCGGGCCACCACTTCCTCATATATGCCCTCGGCAGATTCGGCGATGCTACCTCCGCGCCGCCGCCCACCGCCGCGCCGGCGACGGACACGGAATCATTCGGGGCGAAGGTGGGTTGACGATGGCGTGCAGATCGATGTGACAGAGAAGGCCGCGGCCTTGATCCGACGCCGGGGCGGCGCGGCCGTCATCGACCTCCTCGAACCATTCGGTTGAGGCAAGAGATTCGAGGTGTCGGTCGACGCCCACACCGAAGGCCGCAAACTCGACGGTTACCGTCGACACAGGGTCGGCGATGGCCTGAAGGTTCTGGTCGACCCCGACCTCCACCACCTGCCGGTAGAGGTGCTGGTGGTCACCGGTGGGATTCTCGGCCGTTCGCTCGACGCCCGCATCGCAGGCATCGACGGCGCTCCGTGCCCGATCGAGATTCTGCGCTGATCAGACCGCCACCGGTGTGGTCGACACATCGAGCTTGGCGTGATCGAGTTCGGGTAGCACGTACCGGGCGAACAGCTCGCATTCGACCGCGTGGGGGTACCCGGACAGGACAAACGCATCCATGCCCACGACCGCCAGGTCGAGGATGGTGTCACGGACCTGATCGGGGTCTCCCACGATCGCCGCTCCGGCGCCGCTGCGAGCCCGTCCCACCCCGGTCCAGAGGTGACGTGAGACGTATCCCTCGTCATCGGCACCCTCGCGCAGTTCGGCCTGACGGTTGACTCCGGCGCTCAACGAATCGAGCGATCGGGCACGGATCACCGCTCCCTCCACGGCGTCGAGACGCGAGACCAGGCGACGGGCCGCGGCGCGCGCTTCGTCCTCGGTCTCGCGCACGATCACGTGTGATCGCCATCCGTACTTCAACGATCGGCCGAATCCAGCGGCTCGTGCGTCCATGTCGGCCTTGACCTCGGCCACCTTCTCCGGCAGGTCGGGCCACATCAGGAACACGTCGGCCCCACGCGCCGCACACTCTCGAGCCGCGGGTGACAGCCCGCCGAAATAGAAGGGCGGGCCGCCGGCGATCTCTTCGACGATACGAGGGGGGTCGAGAGTGAGATCGACGAAGTCGCCGTGGAAATCGACCGCACGCCCGTCGAGCAGTTCGCGGATCACGAACATCAACTCGGTTGAGCGGCGGTAGCGGGGTTCGGAGTCGAGCTTCTCCCCGGGCACGTCGCTGGAGATGATGTTGACGGCCAGACGCCCCTCGGCGATCTGTTGCAGGCTCGCCACCTGACGCACCACCTGAGGGGCCACGAGCTCACCCATGCGGATGGCGAGCAGGAGCCTGATCTGTTCGGTGGCCGGGGCGACCGCCGCCGCGAACGTCGTGTTGTCGACGCCGAGCCCGTAGCCGGAGGGAAGAAGCACGTTGTCGAAGCCGTGGCGGTCGGCGGAGACGACGATGTCTCGGCAGTGAAGCCATGAGCTGCGCAACGCAGGATCGGGAACGCCGAGGAATTCGTAGTCGTCGTCGCAGAGGGCCGAGAACCATGCGACCTCGAGGGGGCGGCCTGGTGATTGGTCACTCATGGCAGTGGGATACCTTCCGAATCCTCCGACAGGAGATGAGGCTCGATGTCGAGGAGGGTGTCCGGCATGGACCGTACAGTACCCGCGGCGCCGCGCACGGGGCGTCCCGAAGGGAGTGCACGTGGCAAGTGACGAGGTTCGCTACGGAGTGATCGGCACCGGCCTGATGGGAATCGAACACATCGAGAATCTCAAGGCTCTCGACGGCGCGGTGGTCACTGCGATCTGTGATACCCACGTTCCCTCGATCGAGGCTGCCAAGGCGGCGCTCGCCGACGGACCGACGCCGGCGGTGTTCACCGACCACCGTGACCTGATCGGGTCGGGCACCTGCGACGCGGTCGTGATCGCCACGCCCAACAATCTCCACGTCGAGCCGTTGCTCGACGTACTCGCCACTGATCTGCACGTACTGGTCGAGAAGCCGTTGTGCACCACGATCGACGACTGTCGGGCCGTCGTCGAGGCCGGCCGCCATCACCGAGGTGTTGCCTGGGTCGGCCTCGAATACCGCTACATGCCGCCGGTTGCCCGCCTCATCGACGAGGTCCGCGGCGGCACGGTCGGGAAACTGCGGATGCTGTCGATTCGGGAGCACCGCTACCCGTTCCTGGCGAAAGTCGACAACTGGAACCGGTTTTCCGACAACACCGGCGGAACGCTGGTGGAGAAATGCTGCCACTACTTCGACCTCATGAACCACATGGTGGGCACACGACCGTTGCGCGTCATGGCCTCGGGCGGCCAGGACGTCAACCACCTCGACGAGTACCACGACGGCCGTCGCAGCGACATTCTCGACAACGCCTACGTGATCGTCGAATACGATGGCGGCGTACGCGCCATGCTCGACCTCTGCATGTTCGCCGAGGCCACCAAGAATCAGGAGGAGTTGGTCGCGGTGGGCGATTCCGGCAAGGTCGAGGCGCTCATCCCCGAGTCGGTGATCCGTATCGGCCGCCGCGGCCGGCACTTCATCGGTGAGGTGGAGGAGTACCACGTCGACGACGACCGCATCCGCTACTCCGGATATCACCACGGATCGTCCTATCTCGAACATTGCGGCCTCCTCCACGCGATTCGCACCGACAGCGAGCCGCTGGTCACGCTGGAGGACGGAATGTGGGGTGTGGTCGTCGGTGCGGCCGCCCACCGGTCAATCGACGAGCAGCGGGCGGTCCGCATCTCGGAGATGTTGGCGGCCGACTGACCCGAGGCCGGCCGAAGCCATCCCATAGCGGACGCGCCGCCACTACGTTTCGCCCATGCGATCAACGAAGTTCCCGGCCGTTGTCGCAACGGTCGCGCTCCTGGCCGCGGCCTGCAGCTCGGGCGGAGTGCCATCGGCCGTCGTGTCGAGCCGGCCCCACACCCTGGCCGACACCCCGGGGAAGATCGCCACCGCCGGAGCCGACGGATTCCACCTGCTCGAGGCCGACTCCACAAGCCTGGCATCACCCGATGTGGGCGATGTCGTCACCCAGCCGACATGGTCGCGCGACGGCAGCCGGGTAATCATGTCGACCCGATCACGGGGTGTGTCGAAGACCGCCGTCATCGACGGGGCCACCGGGGAGGTGTTGGCATCCGTCGAATCCGAGCGGCCCTACTTCTTCTTCTCGTGGAGCCACGACGGCACCCGTATCGCCGCCTTGGGCCCCGGCGCCGTCGGCACCACCCTCGATCTGCTCGACTCGGACGGAAACCTGGTTGCCGACTCTCTCGCCTCCGGCGGATCGGTCTATGTGGCCTGGGAGCCCGATGGGGCCGACCTGCTGGTGCACAGCGATGACGACCTCTCGCTGATCACGCCCGACCTGACCATCTCATCCCTCGGCACCGTGGGCCGGTTCTTCCTTGCGCCGTCGTGGGTCCCCGCCACCCGCGATGTTCTCGTGGTGATGCCATCACCGTCCGACGCCCGCCTGGTCAGGCTCGATGTCGACGCCAGACGCGACGATCCGAAGGTCGAGCCACTCGCCGATCTGGGGTCGACCCGGGGTGTCGCGTCGGTGGTGGTCGACCCATCGGGCAACCTCGCCGCCCTGCTCCACACCGGCCCGGGTGGTTCACCGGCTCAGGACGCGACGATCACGACGTCCCATCGGCCGTCGGGCTCAGGCATGGTCGTCGCCGTCGACCGCCGGGTCCGGATACCGACGGCAGCGGTCGAAATGGTCGACCTCGCCAACGGCAGCCGCACACCGATCACCGACCAGGTGCCGCTGTGGGGCGAGTGGAGCCCCGACGGCCGAAACCTGCTCGTGGCAACGTTCGATCCGGCCACGAGGCAGGGCATGTGGTCGACCTGGGACGGCAGGAGACTCACCCGACTCACCGGTTTCCTGCCCACCACCACGTTCCTCCGGCGATACCTGCTCTTCTCCGACCAGTACGTCGAGCAACCCCGTCTCTGGGCGCCCGATGGCACTGCCTTCACCTACGCGGCCCGCAATGGTTCCAATGACGACGCCGTGTTCATCATGGGCCTCGATCCGACCGCCGGGCCGATCGAACTCGATGCCGCGTCGGTCGGCTTCTGGAGCCCGGGCTGATGCGTCGACGGGCACCGGTTCGCGGCTGGACAGCGACCCGGGAGCTGCCGACGCCTCGCTCCTGTCGCGTCGGGCCGTATTTCCCCCCGCCCGGCTCCGCCCACTAGCTTCGCGCCCATGACGGATCAGATCGGGGTGTCCGACGTGACCAGCCGGGACAGGATGCGCGCGACGCTCGACCACCGGGAGCCCGACCGTATTCCCATCGACTTCGGCGGAACCCCCGTCACCGGTGTCCATGTCTCGGTGGTCGCCGCGCTTCGCGACCACTACGGCCTGGAACCACGCCTCGTGAAGGTCCACGAGCCCTATCAGATGCTCGGTGTGATCGACGATGACCTCAAACAGGCCATCGGTATCGACGTCGAGGGGATCGTGGGCCGAGAAACGATGTTCGGATTCCGCAACGAGGGCTGGAAGCCATGGAAGATGCCCCACGGGCTGGAAGTCCTCGTGTCCGACAACTTCCGGACCACAGTCGACGATCGGGGTGACACGCTCATCTACCCGAAAGGGAACCTGTCGGCTCCACCCAGCGGACGAATGCCGAAGACCGGCTTCTTCTTCGACACGATCGTGCGACAGGAACACCTCGACGACAAGCAACTCGATCCGGCCGACAATCTCGAGGAATACGACCTGGTCTCCGACACCGACCTCGATGATCTCGACGCCGATCTCAGAGCGGTCGAGGCGACCGGGCGGGCGGTCATCGCGACGCTGCCCGGTATGGCCCTGGGCGATATCGCCTTCGTGCCCGGACCGGGGTTGGAGCGGCCACGCGGAATCCGCGACATCACCGAATGGTACGTATCCATCAAGAAGCGACCCGACTACGTCACGAAGGTGTTCTCGGCTCAGGTCGAGATCGCGCTGGAGAACCTGGCACGCATCCACGGACGGGTCGGCGACCGATTCGACGCCGTGATGACCTGCGGGACCGACTTCGGGACCCAGACATCGGCATTCTGTTCGGTCGACACGTTCCACAATCTGTGGTCCGAGCACTACGGGCGGATCAACGGGTGGATCCACGACCACACGAATTGGAAGACTTTCAAGCACTCCTGCGGGTCGGTCGAGCGATTCATGCGACCGTTCATCGAATGCGGCTTCGACATCATCAATCCGGTTCAGTGTTCAGCGAAAAACATGGACGCCGGTGATCTCAAACGTGAATACGGTCGAGATCTCGTCTTCTGGGGTGGCGGGGTCGACACTCAACACACCTTGCCTTTCGGTACCCCCGACGAGGTCCGTGACCAGGTGTTGAGCCGGTGTGAGGTGTTCGGCGCCGGAGGAGGGTTCGTGTTCAATGCGATCCACAACATCCAGGCGGGGACACCGGTCGAGAACGTCATGGCCATGATCGATGCCGTGCACGAGTTCAACGGAAGGACCTGATCAACCATGTCTTTGCTGCCCGAACTCTACGAAGCGGTGGTGATCGGCGACGACGACCTGGCCGCCGAACTGACCGGCGAGTGCATCGAAGCCGGTCTCGCGCCCCAGACGATCATCGACGACGCTCTGATCCCGGCCATGGCCGAGGCGGGGCGTCGCTTCGAGACCGACGAGTATTTCGTGCCCGACCTGATCATGTCGGGCCGGGCGATCAAAGCCGGGCTGGCACTCCTGAGCCCCCTCCTGGGAGCAGGGAGTTCCTCCCACGCCGGAAGCGTCGTCATCGCAACGGTGCAAGGCGACCTCCACGACATCGGCAAGAACCTCGTGGCCGTGATGCTCGAAGGGGCGGGATTCGAGGTCGTCGACCTCGGTACCGATGTCGCCCCCGAGGAGATGGTGGCCGCCATCCGGGAACATCGGCCGCAACTGGTCGGCCTTTCGGCGCTCCTCACCACGACGATGCTGTCGATGCCGGCGACCATCGAAGCGATCGAGGCGGCCGGTCTGCGTGATCAGGTCAAGGTCTTGATCGGCGGGCCACCGTTGAACGAGGAGAGGGCCAGGGAATTCGGTGCCGATGCCTACGCCGACAATGCCAACGCCGCGGTCCGAGCCGCGTTCGAGCTGGTCGGAGTCAAGTGAACGGGAGCCCGTAGACCCATGACCTCAACCCTGATCGACGAACTGGTGGCGGGAGGCCCGGTATTGACCGACGGCGCGTGGGGGACCCAGATGATCGCGCTGGGACTCCCGCTCGGTGTTCTGCCCGACCGGTGGAACCTGAGCCATCCGGATCGGGTGGAAGCGGTGGCGAGAAGCTACGTCGACGCCGGCAGTCGGATCATCCTCACCAACACCTTCCAGGCGAATCGTTTCGCACTCCGCGAGGCCTCGGGCGACGTTGTGGCCATCAACCGGGCCGGCGCCGAGATCTCTCGGAGAGCCGCGGGCGAGCTGGTGAAGGTGTTCGGCTCGATCGGGCCGAGCAACAAGATGCTCATCACCGGGGAGATCGACGAACGAGAACTGCGTGAGGCCTTCTCCGAACAGGCGGAAGCTCTCGCCGACGGTGATGCCGACGGCATTGTCATCGAGACCATGTCGGACCTCGCGGAGGCCACGCTGGCGGTGCAGGCCGCGAAGGCCACCGGCCTGCCGGTTGTCGCCTGCATGACCTTCGACACCGGCAAGCAGAAGAGTCGAACGATGATGGGGGTGACACCGGAGCAGGCTTCCGACGGGTTGGCCGAGGCCGGAGCAGATGTTGTCGGGGCCAACTGTGGTGCCGGCATCGACACCGTCGCCCCGGTCTGTGCGGCGATCGCGGCGGTCACCGATCTTCCGGTGTGGATCAAGGCGAATGCCGGAGTACCCGAACTGGTCGACCGTGAGGTCGTGTATCACACCAGCCCGACGGAGTTCGCCGTCCACCTCGAAGGTCTCGTCCGGGTCGGAGCCGACTTCATCGGTGGATGCTGCGGCACGAATCCGGACTTCATTGCCGCCATGTCGCGGGTGCTGCACACGCCGGATGGCTGACGTGGTGCTCGCCGCGACTCTGGTGGCCCCGGGCCGGCTCGAGCTGAGGCGGTACCCGTATCCGGAGACCCTGGAGCCGGGGGCGGTCTTGGTCAGGATCGAAGCGTCGGGCATTTGCGGCACCGACAAGCACACTTTTCGGGGAGAGACTGCACAGTACGCGGGCACCGGCCATGCCCGCACCACACCGTTCCCGATCATCCCGGGCCACGAGAACGTCGGAGAGATCGTCGAGATCGGGCCGGGCGGGGCGGCCGATTTCGATGGCACACCGCTCGCGGTGGGCCATCGTGTGGTGCCGGCACCGAACCGCGCGTGCGGCCACTGCGATTTCTGCCACGGGGACTTTCCGTACTACCTCTGCCGCCGGCTCGAGAACTACGGAAACTCACTCACCAGCGCGGAGGCCCCACATCTCTTCGGCGGGTGGTCGGAGTATCTCTATGTCCTTCCCGGCACCCCGATTTTCCTCGTACCCCCGGGACTGCCGACCGAGGTCGCGGTGCTCACCGAGGTCTTCGCCGTCACCCACAGTCTCGATCTGGCTTCCCGGATGCCGCGACCCGGCGGATTTCGTGTCGGCGACTCGATGGCGGTGATCGGAATCGGCCCGGTGGGTCTGGTACATGTCGCCAGAGCCGCGCTGATGGGCGCCGGGGCCGTGATCGCCGTCGACCGGATCGATCGACGGTTGGGCATCGCGTCCGACATGGGGGCCACGGCAACCATCACCACCGGTGACGACCCCGACGAGATCTGCCAATCGATCGAGGAGCTCACCGGCGGTACAGGGGTGGACGTGGTGGTCGACGCAACGGGACACCCCGACAGCTTCGGTGTGGCTCTGCGAGTGCTCCGTGACGGGGGCACGCTGCTGGAGGTCGGCGCATTCGTCGACCTCGGGTCCGTACCTTTCAATCCCGCGGATCTTCTCGGTCGGAACCTCACGCTGGTCGGCATCGCGGGAGAAGACGCACGCAGTTACGGCTCGATCCTGAGGATGCTCGCCGATCACCACGGGCAAGTACCGTTCCATCGCGCTGTCACCCACTCGTTTCCTCTGGACCAAGCGGCCGAGGCGATGCAGACAGCCTTGGCCGCCGGTGATGCGATGAAGGTCATCATCAGACCCGGCCGGCCTCCCTGGACGGCACCCTCCGACAGGTGAGCCGAACCCGCCGCGGTATAGGGTCGGGCCCGATGACGTCCGAAACTCGCGGCTATGCCCACCCCGAAGCACTCGTGTCACCGGAGTGGCTCGCATCGCGACTGGATGATCCGTCGGTGAGGATCGTCGACGGTCGCTTCGACCTGCGGGTCGCCGACGACGGATCGCTCCAACCCCACCCCGAACGAGACGCCTACGTCGCCGCCCATGTGCCCGGAGCGGTGTTCCTCGACGTGATGTCCGACCTCTCGGACCCCGACGACCCCACCACGATCCCGGTCCCGGACCGTTTCGAGGAGCTCATGGCCCGTCTCGGGATCGGCAACGACACGACCGTC
>QIIW01000034.1 GCA_003231645.1 Acidimicrobiia bacterium
CGGTGCTCGACCATGGCGAGGTTCTGGCCGGTGTCGCCGTCCTGGATGACGGTGACGTAGCGGTGACGTTTGCGCATCGTGGTTTCATCAATCAGCAGCACCCCGCAGCAACGGGTCCACCTATGCTCAGCCACCATCGCCGACCAGTTGGTGATCAGTGCCTGGATCAGGTGCCAATCGAGTCCGTGACGACGTGCCACCGCCCGGATCAACATCACCTTGGCGTCGGCGACGAGCTGGCGGGCCAGATGCCGGGTCAGGCCGCCCTCGAACTCGGCATGGGTTTCGAGGTCGCGTTCATCGCAGTTGCCGCAGACGAACCGGCGCCGGCTCCACACCAACGTGACCCTTCGCCCGCTGACAGGGAGGTCACGGATCCGCCATCGGCGAGTGTCGTGCACCGTTCTGGTCTTGAAACCGCAGAACGGGCACCGCGACCAAGACCGCGTCGACACGACCCCGACCTCCAGCCGCGAAGCGGTGTCGACCACAACGGCCAGCACGCGAATGAAACGCAGGTGCAACCGCACCCGCATAGTGTCAGGAGCCATCGAGGCCCTCCTGGATCGGCGGTGTAGTAATCACCGATTCCAGTGGGGCCTCGTGTCCCCAACAGGGACCCTCAGCCGGCCCTCACCCCACGATCACGCGCAGGCTCGACAACCAAGGCGGAAAGGTGCTCGGCCACGAGCCGGCGGCCGGGGTCAGGACGCCCACTACGCCGAGCTGCGTGATCTCGGGTTTCGGACCGCGCTACGGGTGCACACCAGTGATGGCCGAACCCGAACTCGGGGTCGGTGTCGGCGCCCGCGTCACGTTCGTGCCGGCCCACGTCGACCCGACGGTCGCCAAGCACCCCTTCCTGCATCTGGTCGCCGGGGAGGACGTGGTCGACACGTGGCCGGTCGATCTGCGCGACTGGTGAACACCATCCGCGGGTCACCGGGGCGCGCCGACCACCACCGGCCGTCGACGTGCCGGTCTAGCCTCGGAACATGGCTGACGATTCGGTCGAGGAGCCGACATCGGTCGCCTCGGCCGGCAGCTCGGCGCGGCGTTGGTGCGCCAGGAGGGTCCACACCTGCTCGACCTCGTGGAGTCGGTCCGGACCCTCGCACGCGCCCAACGAACGCTCGAGGGGGATACGGCCGGACACGAACTCCAGGCCCTGCTGGGGTCGGTCGACGACATCGATGCCATCCTCGTCGTTCGGGCCTTCACGATGTACTTCCATCTGGCCAATGTCGCAGAGCAGGTGCACCGGGTCGAGGAACTCACCGCCACCGGCGACCCGGCCGGGGCTTTCACCGAGACCATCGACAGGCTGATCGAGACCGGAGTGACCCCGACCGAGATAGCGGCGCTCGTCGACCGTGCCGACCTTCGCCCGGTATTCACCGCCCACCCGACCGAGGCGTCCCGCCGGACCGTGCTCGACAAGCGGGCCGAGATCTCGAGGCTGCTGGAGGCTCGGGGCACATGCTCGGGTGCCGAGCAGCGTCGTATCGACCGCCGGATCGACGAGCTGATCGACACCCTCTGGCAGACCGACGAGATCCGCTCCGAAAAGCCGGTCCCCTACGACGAGGCCCGGGCCGTGCTCTGGTACCTGGAGCAGTTGGTCACCGACGGGCTCCCCGAGGTGCTCGAGGATGTGCGATTCGGGTTGGCCGACCACGGTGTCGAGACCGAGATCGGGCGTTCCCCCATCCGATTCGGGTCGTGGGTCGGTGGCGACCGCGATGGCAACCCCAACGTGACACCCGAGGTCACGCGAGCCGTGGTCGACCTGCACCGCAGACGTGCCCTCGCCCTGCTGATCGACGAGATCGAGACCTTGTCGGGCGAGCTCTCCATCTCGCGCTTGATCAGACCCCCCACTGAGGAAATGGCGTCGCGCATCGCCGCCTACCGCGACCGGTTCCCGGTGGTGTTCGCCGACATGAGCCCCGTCATATGCTCCGAACCGCACCGCATGCTGTGCCGGGTGATCCGCGATCGTCTGCGCGCCACGCTCGAACGCGACAAGGACGGCTACGACGGCCCGGCCCAACTCGCCGACGACCTCGAGGTCATGCACGACGCACTCATGGCCGGTCGAGGTGCCACCATGGCCCACGGGCGTCTGGCCCGAGTCCGCCAGATCGTTGCGGTGGTCGGGTTTCATCTGGCAACTCTCGACATCCGCGAACACGCCGACCGCCACCACGAGAGCATCGCCCGGTTGGCCGGCGATGCCGGCGACACGTATCCGATCGACGACCCGGCCGCCCGCACCGTGTACCTAACACGCGAACTCGCGAGTCGACGCCCACTCGCACCCCCCGGAACCCCACTACCCGAACGCGACGCGTTGGCGCTGTTTCGGGTGTTGCGGGACCTGCTCGACGACCACGGCGACGACCTGATCGAGAGCTACATCATCTCCATGACCCGGGGCGTCGACGACGTATTGGCCCCCGCCGTGCTGGCACGCGAGGTCGGGCTCGTCGACCTACCCCGTGGGGTGGCCAGGATCGGGTTCGTGCCCCTGTTCGAGACCATCGACGATCTCCGGGGGATCGGCGACACGATGGACGCCCTGCTGTCGTGTGAGCCCTACCGAAAGCTCGTCTCGCTGAGAGGCGACCGACAGGAGGTGATGGTCGGCTACTCCGACTCCAACAAGGACGGTGGAATCACCACCTCCCAGTGGGAGATACACAAGGCCCTGAGATCGGTCCGCGACGTGGCCGCCAGGCACGATGTGAGGTTGGTGGTGTTCCACGGCCGCGGCGGAACCATCGGACGCGGCGGCGGACCCACCAGCGCGTCGATCCTCTCGCAACCGGCGGGACTTCTCGACGGCGAGGTCAAGACCACGGAACAGGGTGAGGTGATCGCCGACAAGTACGGCCAGCCCGGGCTGGCCCGACGCAACCTCGACCTGGCGCTGTCGGCCGTGATCGAGGCCTCGATCACCCACCGTGGCGACCGTCTGACCCCGGACCAGCGCAACCACTGGGACACCCTGATGGAGCAGGTGTCGACCGCCGCCCATACCGCCTACCGCCGGTTGATCGAGGCCGACGGGCTGGTCGAGTACTTCGTCAGTTCCACACCGGTGGAGGAACTCGGCGCGCTCAACATGGGTTCGCGTCCCGCCAGGCGATCCGGTGCCACCAACGGAATCGACGACCTGCGCGCCATCCCATGGGTTTTCGGCTGGATGCAGTCACGCCAGATCGTCCCGGGTTGGTTCGGAGTGGGAAGCGGTCTTGAAGCGGCCATCAGTGACGGACACCTGTCAGATCTCCGTGACATGCACGCGAATTGGGCGTTCTTCTCGACGTTCCTCTCCAACGTCGAGATGACCCTCGTGAAGACCGATCTCGACATCGCGCGCCGCTACGTCGAGCGACTCGTGCCCCGCCGACATCGTCAACTCCTCGACGTGATCTCCGACGAATACCACCGCGGTGTCTCGACCATCCTCGAGGTCACCGGCCGGACCGAACTCCTCGCCGACCTTCCGGTCCTGCGGCGGACCCTCGAGGTGCGAGACACATATCTCGACCCGATCCACGTGCTGCAGATCGACCTGCTGGAACGAACCCGTGGGCTGTCCGCCGATCAGTCGGGTAGCGACGAGGCCCGCCGAATTCGCCGTGCCCTGCTACTCAGCGTCAACGGAGTGGCAGCCGGACTTCGCAACACCGGTTGACGACGCCGACGCGGAGAATCGGCAGTCGATCAGCCATCGGCCTAGCCTGACTGCCATGCCCGAATACCGCTCACGCACCACCACCCATGGCCGCAACATGGCAGGGGCGCGAGCCCTGTGGAGGGCCACGGGCATGACCGACGACGATTTCGACAAGCCGATCATCGCCGTGGCCAACTCGTTCACCCAGTTCGTACCGGGTCACGTCCACCTCAAGGACCTGGGTCAGATGGTGGCCCGCGAGATCGAGGCGGCCGGTGGTGTGGCCAAGGAGTTCAACACCATCGCCATCGACGACGGCATCGCCATGGGCCACACCGGCATGCTCTACAGCCTGCCGTCGCGCGACCTGATCGCCGATTCGGTGGAATACATGGTCAACGCCCACCGGGCCGACGCGCTGGTGTGCATCTCCAACTGCGACAAGATCACGCCCGGGATGGTGATGGCCGCGCTTCGCCTCGACATCCCGACAGTGTTCGTCTCAGGCGGGCCGATGGAAGCCGGCAAGACGAAGCTGGGCGGTGTGAGTGTCAAGCTCGACCTGATCGACCCGATGATCAGTGCCGGCGACTCCTCGGTCTCCGATGACGACCTGCTCGAGATGGAGCGGTCGGCCTGCCCCACCTGCGGGTCGTGCTCGGGCATGTTCACCGCGAACTCGATGAACTGCCTCACCGAGGCACTCGGCCTGTCGTTGCCGGGCAACGGCACGCTCGTCGCCACCCACTCCGATCGACGTGAACTGTTCCTCGAAGCCGGACGCCTGATCGTCGACATCACCCGTCGTCACTACGAGAAGGACGACGAGTCCGTTCTTCCGAGGTCGATCTGCACCAAGGAGGCTTTCGAGAACGCCATGACCGTTGACATCGCCATGGGTGGCTCCACCAACACGGTGCTCCACATTCTCGCTGCCGCGCAGGAGGCCGAGGTCGACTTCACGATGGCCGACATCGACCGGCTCAGCCGTGTCACCCCCAACATCTGCAAGGTCGCCCCGTCGGCGGCGCTCTACCACGTGGAGGACGTCCACCGGGCCGGCGGCATCATGGGCATCCTCGGCGAACTCGACCGCGGCGGGCTGATTCACACCGACCTGCCCACCATCCATTGCGAGTCGATGGCCGCGGCACTCGACCGGTTCGACATCATGCGCGGGACCTGCACCGACGGTGTGCGTGACTTCTACCGCGCCGGGCCGGCCGGAATCCCCACACAGGAGGCATTCAGCCAGAGCGAACGGTGGGACACACTCGACACCGACCGCCGGTCGGGATGCATACGCGACGTCGACTCCCCGTACAGCCACGAGGGCGGTCTGGCCGTGCTCTACGGCAACATCGCCGAACGCGGGTGCATCGTGAAAACCGCCGGGGTCGACGAGTCGATCTTCCGGTTCAGCGGTCCGGCACGGGTCTTCGAGAGTCAGGAACTCGCCTGCGACGGCATCCTCGACGAGAACGTGATCAAGGCCGGCGATGTCGTCGTGATTCGCTATGAGGGTCCCAAGGGCGGTCCCGGCATGCAGGAGATGCTCTACCCCACGAGCTACATCAAGTCGCGCGACCTGGGAAAGTTCTGCGCGCTGATGACCGACGGTCGGTTCTCGGGCGGCACGTCGGGGCTCTCGATCGGTCACATATCACCGGAAGCAGCCGAGGGCGGGGCGCTGGGCCTGGTTGAGGACGGCGACATCATCGAGTTCGACATTCCGAGCCGCACCGTCCACCTGGCCGTGAGCGATGACGAACTGGCCACGCGACGCTCGGCCATGGAAGCCCGCGGATCCGACGCCTGGCAGCCTGTCGGACGCGACCGCGAGGTCTCACCCGCCCTGCAGGCCTACGCGGCGATGGCCACATCCGCCGATCGTGGTGCCGTCCGCGACGTCTCCCGGATCCGACATTGATGACCGCCATGGCGGACGAGCAACCCAACGACGGACCCGACCGTGGGCCCGAGGTAGTGAAGCGGAAACTGATCAATGCCGCCAAGGAGTTGACGACCGTGAGGTCGCCACGGCATGTTTCCGGACGGGAACTGGCCACCCAGGCGGGCGTCAACTACGGACTCATCCATCACTACTTCGGCTCCAAGGATGCGGTGTTCGCGCGGGCCTTCACCGAATCGACCGAAGCGATGGCCCGACGTTGGGACTCCGGCGGCATGGTGCCCGTCAACACCTCCGATGATGCCCGAAGCTACCGGACCTTCGCCAAGATCGAGGTCGACCAGGATCAGTCACCGATCACCGATCTGCTCCGACGCATCGTGGCGGGGCAGTCAGCGGCGCGCGGCTGCGACCCGCGTGACCGCGACATGCTGGGCGACGTCGCAATCGTCGCCGCGCTCCAATTCGGCTGGGGAGCATTCGAGGAGGAGATCGTGTCGGCTCTCGCCGAATACGGCATCGAGCGCGACGAGCTGCGCAAGCTGGTCGCCGAGCGATCGACGCAGCTCCAACGCAACGACTCGCCCGACCCGACCGCGTGACCGAACTGCTCGACGAACTCCGTACCGCGTTCGGACCGGCGGCGGTCCTCGACCCGGCCGACATGGCGAACGTCCTCGTCGGCTACCGCGGTGTTCACCGCGGCGACGCCGTCGCAGTGGTTCGGCCGGGGACCACCGAGGAGGTTGCCGAGGTGGTGCGGTTGTGCGCTCGACACGCGGCAGCCGTCGTCACCCAGGGTGGAAACACCGGCCTGGCCGGCGGGTCGGTACCCGCCGACGACGGCTCCGCCCGTCCGAGTGTGGTTGTGCTGCTCAGTCGTCTCGCCCGGATCGAACCGGTGTCGACCGGCGCGTCGAGTGTCACCGTCGAGGTGGGGGCCACGGTTGAGGCCGTGCAACGCGCGGCACACGGGGCGGGCCTGATGTTCGCCCCGGACTGGGGGGCACGCGGCACGGCCACCATCGGCGGTGCCATCTCCACCAACGCCGGCGGAATCAACGTGCTCGCCTACGGACCGATGCGAAACCACGTGCTCGGGCTCGAGGTCGTGTTGGCCGACGGGCGGATCTGGAATGGCCTACGATCGCTTCGCAAGGACTCGTCGGGATATGACCTCAAGCAGTTGTTCATCGGCGCGGAGGGCACACTCGGGATCATCACCCGAGCCACACTCGCGCTCATGGCGTCGATCACCCACGAGTCGACCGCCTTCGCCGCGATACGGTCCACCTCCGATCTGGCAGAACTCATGGCCATGGCCCGCGCCGGCACCGACGGGACGCTCACCGCTCTCGAGTTGATTCCCGACATGGGGATCGAAGCCGTCGGCCGGAAATTCGCCAGGGCCCGTCCGCTGGCCACCCGTGCCGAGTGGTATCTGCTGGTGCGCTACGGCGGCAGCTCCCCCGTCGAACAGGACCTCGCCGAGTTCCTGGGCGGAGCCGTCGACCGGGGCCTGATCACCGACGCGGTGGTCGCCGGCACCACCCGGCAGAGCGATGAACTCTGGTTCATCCGCGACGAGCTTTCGCCGCCCGGTCTCATCGCCAACTTCGAGCTCGCGGTGAAGATGGACTCCGCGGTGCCGGTCGACCGGATCGCCGAGTTCATCGAATCGATCGAGGAGACCTGCCGCTCGGTCTCCCCGGCCGGACGCCCCTACATCTTCGGCCACGTCGGCGACGGCAACCTCCACATCCATGTGTTGCCGCCCGACTCCCAGGCCGACATGGCCGAGTTCCTCGGACACCGGCCCGCGCTCTATGCGGCCCTCGACAACCTCACGTGGTCGATGGGCGGATCGATCAGCGGCGAGCACGGCGTGGGACAGGAGTTACGCACCCGAATCGTCGGCCAGAAGCCACCGGTCGAATTCGATCTCATGCGCGACATCAAGCACGTGCTCGACCCCCATGACACGCTCAACCCGGGAAAGACGATTCCGGCCGATCCGCGCCAGTGAACTCCGCCGCCCGGCAGAGGACCGAACGGCAGGTGATCGCCTACCTCGCGTTCCTGAGCGTGTTGCTGGCCTTCGGTGTCGACGTGTCCCTGCCGGCGCTCGACGAGATCCGATCGGGTTTCCATCTCGGCCCGGGGTCCGGCGCCGTGTCACTCATCGTCACGTCCTACCTGCTCGGTATGGCCGCCGGTCAGATGGTCTACGGCACACTCTCGGACCGGTTCGGCCGGATTCCACTCCTGCTCGCCGGGATCGGCCTCTACGCGGTGGGTGCCTTCGGATCCACTGTCGCACCCAGCATGGATGTGCTGCTGGCGGCGAGGTTCGTGTGGGGCGTCGGCGCGGCCGCGCCCAGCGTGCTCCGACCGGCGATCGCCCGCGACCTCTACGAGGGCGATCAGATGGCCCGTATCACCTCGATCGTCATGGCGATCTTCTTGATCGGCCCGGCCCTCGCCCCATCGGTCGGCGAACTCATCATGCTCGCCGGTTCTTGGCGCTATGTCTTCGTCGGTGGCTTGGTGCTGGCCATGGGAGCGGCGGTGTGGACGATCGATTTCGGTGAGACCATCGCCACCCACAACCGCCGTGAAGTCGATCCCGCGGCCATCGGCCGAGCCTTTCGCACCGTGATCCGGAACCGGGCGGCATTCGGCTACATCATGACCATGTCGTTTTCATTCGGGGCGTTCTTCGTCTACCTCGACAGCGGGCAGCCCATCATCTCCGAGATCTACGGCCTTGGCGACTGGTTCGCCCTGTTGTTCGCCGGTTCATCTCTGTCAATCGCCGCAGCCGTGCTCATCAGCACCCGCTACACGAGGAGTCACGGCGCCGCGTCGGTGGCCCGGTTCGGGGTGCTCGGCCACATCGCCGCGGCCGCAATGTTCACCATTGTCGCCTTCTCGACCGGCGGCCGTCCCTCGTTCTGGGTCTGGTACCTGTTCCTGTGCCTGATGGGCTCGTTCAACACGGTCCTCACGCCCACCGCCAACGCCATCGCCATGTTGCCGATGGCTCGTCTCGCCGGTGCCGCTTCCGGCGTGCTCGGGCTCATCACCCTCGGCCTCGGAGCATCGCTCGCCGCGATCGTCGACCGCCAGATCACCGATACGGTCACACCCATGGCGGTCGGCAATCTCATCTACGGTCTGCTCTCGCTGATGGCGTTGGCGTGGGCTCGGGGAGGGTCGCTCGAACCGGTCGACCCCGACACCGGCCGTATCATCGAACGAGGTCCCGGCCACCCCATGCCCGCGACCGAAGGGAACTGAGATGCGCCTCGCCACTGTGCGTACACCGAACGGCACCCGTGCCGCCCGAATCGAGGCCGACGACACGCTCACGCTCCTGGACTTTCGCTGTGTGCGCACCGTACTCGATGACCCCCACTGGCGGGACGTGATCGACGACGCGACCGGCCCGACCCTTTCTCTTGCCGATGCCGACCTGGCCCCGGTGGTGCCGAGCCCCGACAAGATCGTCTGTGTCGGCATCAACTATCGGACCCATATCGAGGAGATGGGTCGTGCCATCCCGACCCATCCCACCTATTTCGCCAAGTACCGCCGGGCTCTGATCGGCCCCCACGACCCAATTCGACTGCCGGATCCCGAAGTCACCACCAGCATCGACTGGGAGGGCGAACTCACGATCATCATCGGCCGCCCGGTACGCAACGCGTCCCCGGCGGAGGCCGCTGCGGCCATCGCCGGTTTCTGTGTACTCAACGACGTGTCGGCTCGCGATTGGCAACGGCGAACGATTCAGTTCCTCGCCGGCAAGACCTTCGAGGCCATGACCCCCGTCGGACCCTGGCTCACCACCGTCGACGAGACCGGCGAGGCCCCGGCGCTGGACCTCGTGACCACGGTCGACGGGATGGTCAAGCAGTCGGCCAACACCTCGGACCTGGTGTTCGGACCGGTCGACATCGTGGCCGACCTCAGTCGGATTCTCACCCTCGACCCCGGCGACATCATCGCCACCGGCACCCCCAGTGGCGTCGGCTTCGCCCGAGAGCCCAAGGAGTTCCTCCACCCCGGGTCGTCGGTGAGCGTGTCGATCGAGGGGCTCGGTCGACTCGACAATCACTGCGAGCTGTCATGAGCCGGGCGGTTCGCATCCGTGAGCACGGCGGACCCGAGGTCATGTCATGGGAGGAGGTCGACACGCCCGCTCCGGGCCCCGGCGAACTCCTGGTCGATGTCCACGCGGCCGGAGTGAACTTCATCGACACCTACCAGCGCAGCGGCCTCTACGAGATACCGCTTCCGTTCACCCCCGGATCCGAGGGGTCGGGCACGGTCTCGGCGATCGGGCCGCAGGTCGACGGTTTCGCGGTGGGTGATCCGGTGGCCTGGGTCGGGACGATCGGGTCGTACGCCGAGCGCCTCGTGATGTCGGCCGGACGGACCTTTCGTCTCCCGGACGGCTTTGATCTCGACCTCGGCGCCGCCCTTCCGCTGCAGGGGATGACCGCTCATTATCTGGCGTGCAGCACGTTCCCCCTGGCTGCCGGCCACACATGCGTTGTCCACGCCGCCGCCGGTGGCACCGGCCGCCTGCTTGTGCAGATCGCGGTGCAGCGCGGGGCGCGGGTCGTGGCCGTCGTGGGATCGACGTCCAAGGTCGATCTGGCGCGATCAGCGGGTGCCCACCACGTGATCGATTCGAGCGCGGTCGACCTGATCGAAGGGGTGGAGGCTGCGGTCGGTCATGGCGCCGTCGACGTCGTCTACGACGGGATCGGTGCGTCCACGTTCGACGCCGGGCTCGAGATCCTGCGCCGGCGCGGCACGATGGTCACCTTCGGCAATGCCTCCGGGCCGGTACCGCCGGTGACACCGCTGCGGCTCATGGACCGGTCGCTCTATCTCACCCGCCCCAAGCTCGGTGACTACATCGCCGACCCCAACGAGTTGGCCGATCGCTGGAACGACCTCATCTCATGGGTCGCGTCGGGTCGGCTCGAGGTCAACATCGGATTGCGCCTGCCGCTCGCCGAGGCGGCCGAAGCCCATCGACGGCTGGAGGGGCGCCGGACAACCGGTAAAGTTCTGCTTTCCACCTGAATCAGGATCCACGCTGCCTAGTCTGTATTCGTTCGAGGAGGACACGTGGGACGCTTAAGCAACACGATCAGCTTGGCCAAGACATCCTGGGCAGTGCTCAAGAAGGACCGCGAGCTGCTCTGGTTCCCGGTGATGTCGTTCCTGGCCTCGCTGGTGGTGATAGCGGTGATCGCCGTCCCGATCATCGCCATGGTCAACACCACCAGCACCGCCGCCGGCGATCAGACCTCGGTCAATCCGGCCGCAGCCGTGCTCGGCCTCATCGCCGTGTTGGCTCTCAGCGTCGTGTCGGTCTTTTTCAACGGCGCCCTCGTGGCCGGAGCCTATGAGCGCCTGAGCGGCGGCGACCCCACCGTCAAGAGTTCCATCGACAAAGCGTTCTCCCGTATCTCCGGTCTGGTTCCGTGGGCGTTGCTCACCGCCACCGTCGGCCTGATCCTGCAGGCGCTGAGGGAGCGAGCCGGCTGGCTCGGGCGGATCGTCGTCGGCATGATCGGCATGGCATGGGAGGTGGCCACTTTCCTCGTCATTCCCGCCGTGATCATCGACGAACTCGGTGCCATCGACGGGCTGAAGCGGTCGGGATCGCTGCTGAAGCAGACATGGGGCGAGAACATCGCAGCCCAGGTCGGCTTCGGCCTTCTCGGGATGTTGCTGATAATCCCGGCGGTGATCCTCATCGCCCTCGGTGGGGCCAGCGGAATCGGCCTCTTCCTGGTCGTGGCGATCATCGCCGCGGTCGCCTGGGTGGCGTTGGTGATGGTGGTGCTCACCGCTCTCAACGCCGTCTTCCAGACCGCCCTCTACCTCTACGCGACCACCGGATCGGTGCCGTCGGGATTCGAGACGAGTTCGCTGCCGCGGGCCTTCGGGCAACGCTGAGCGACCGGGCCGGCGATCAAGCGTCGAGAGCCCGGGCCACCAACTCCATCGGGTGCGCCACGACAACTCCGGCCTGTCGCATATACAGCAGACAGCCCGGATTGGCGCTCACCACCACATCAGCCGCGACCTCCTCGACCGCGGCCGTCTTGCGGTCTCTGATCAAATGCGACAGTTCGGGCTGCACAACCGAATAGGCCCCGCCCGCGCCGCAGCACAGACCCTCGTCGTCGAGTTCCACAATCTCGCGTACGAACGGCTTCAACACGGATCGCACCGCCATGTGGGCCTTCTGGACATGACGCAGATGGCACGGGTCCTGTACCGCCACCCGCAGGTCGAGCGGTTCCACACCGGGCAGGCCATCGACGTGGCCGGCCACGAATTCGTGGACGTCGAACACCCGCTCGGAGAACGCCCTGGCCTCGGCGGTGCCGAGTAGTCGCCCGTAGTCCTTCATCGCCGCCCCGCATCCGGCCGAGTCGACCAGTACCACCTTGGTGTCACCCAGGGAGTCGACAACCCGCTGGGCCTGAGCGCGCGCATCGTCACCCAGTCCGGCGTGCTGATGGAGGGCTCCACAGCATGCGGCATCGCCACCCGTCGGCGACACCCCGAAACCGCACGCCTCGATCACCCGCTTCACCGCGGCGTGGACATCGCGCTGCCACGCGTCCATGACACAACCGGTGAACAGATACACGTCGTCACCCGAAGCATCGAGCCTGCTCCTGCGCACCGGTAACTTCGCCGGCAGTGGCAATCCCTTCGGAACCAGGTGAAGCCTCTGGGCCACGGCGATACCCGACGAACCGGCGAGGAGCAGGCTGTGATGACCCAGGGCATGTAGCGCGACCCGGAGCCGCAGCGGCGGTCGGTGGCCGTGTTCGACGAGACTTTCCCGAGTCGACTCGATCAAATGCCCGAACGGGACGCCGCTGGGGCAGGCCGGCTCACACCCGCGGCACTGCACGCAGGTCTCGAACGAGTCGACCACCTCATCGGTGAGAGGCGCTCCCCCCTCCTGGACCGCCCTCATCAGGGCGATCCGTCCACGCGGCGAATAGATGTCGGCGCCGGTGACACGGTAGGTCGGACAGTAAGGCAGGCACAGCCCGCATGACACGCAGGCATCGAGTTCGGAGCGGTCGAGTCCGAGATCCATCAGATTCCACCGACCCGGCGGCCCGGGTTGAAACGACCCGTGGGGTCGAGTGCGTCCTTGATCCGACGCTGGAGGGCGACCGTTCCGGGCGACGGCGGAGATGGTTCCACCGGATTCTCGGTGTGGACCACTCCGACGCCGATCTCGGCCACGAAACGCCCGACGGCGGCATCGGCACGACTCATGTCGAACAGGTCCGACGGCCGTCTCGACCAGCGGATCGGTGGCAGGTCCGGAGGATGGTCGGGCCTCAGAGAACCCAACTCGGACAGCGCCCTCAGATCGGAGTCGACATCGGCCCGATAGCCGGCGCTCAACACCCAGGTCGATCTCCCGTCCCAGAGGATCGACGCCGACGTGCGGCAACGGCGAAGCACCTCGGCCGGGTCGACGTCGACAACCCGGTGCCAGACCTCGACCTCGGGGATCGGTCGGGTACGCAGGATCATGTCGGCCATGCAACCGAGGGTTCCCAGTGAACCGACCAGCAGCCGGCACATGTCGAATCCGCTCACGTTCTTGACGGTCGGTCCGCCGGCGGTGATGAGCCGGCCCTCGGCGGAGACGTAGTGGACCTGCAGAACGGAGTCGCGGGTCTGGCCGCGCCCCAGCCGAGCGATTCCCGACCAGCCGACGGCCAGCGTGCCTCCAACCGTGGACCCCGGCGACTCCGGCAGCGACGTGCGCTGGCCGAACGGCCGGAGTGCCTCGTGAAGCTCGCTCACAAGAGTGCCGGCGCGCGCCTCAACCGTCATCTCCTCGGCTCGGATCCCGACGATTCCCTCGGGCGGGCGCACCTCCCGTGCCGCCGGGTCGGAGCCGCCGCCGAGGTCCCAGTGGGTACCGCCACCACGCACCACGACCGGACCGACCGAGCCGATCTCGGAGGCGAAGTCGACCAGGATCGGGTCGGATTCGGGCGAACGGATCAGCCCCACAGGTCCCCCTTGGCCTCGGTGAGCTCGGTGATGTCGGAGCACGAGTGGGGGCTGGGCAGCACCTTGCCGGGATTCATCATGCAGAGCCCGTCGAACGCTCCCCGGAGTCTGGCCTGCTGGTCGAGGTCGTCATCGGAGAACATCAGAGGCATGAAGTCACGCTTCTCGACACCGATGCCGTGCTCGCCCGACAGCACGCCACCGGCAGCGAGCGAGACCTCGATGATCTCCCGCCCGGCCTCGCGCACCTTCTCCGACATTCCGGGTTGGCGAGAGTCGTAGGCGATGATCGGGTGGAGGTTGCCGTCACCGGCATGGAACACGTTGAGCACCAGCAGCCCGTGACGATCGACGATCTCGTGGATCGCCCGCAGCACCTCGACCAGCTTGCCCCGGGGGACAACGGTGTCGTGGAGGTAGTAGTCGGGCTTGATCCGGGCGATGGCCCCGAACGCGCTCTTGCGGCCCTTCCAGAGAAGCTGCCGTTCCTCCTCATCGGCCGCGACCCTCACCCGACCCCCGAGGCCCCGGGCGATCTCGTCGACCTTGGTGGCTTGCGCCTCCACTCCGCCTGCCATGCCGTCGACATCGATCAGCAGAACGGCTTCGGCGTCGCGGGGATATCCGGCGTGCACGAAATCCTCTACCGCCTCGACGCATCTCCTGTCCATCATCTCGACCGCGGCCGGAACCAGGCCGGCGGCGATGATGGCCCCGACCGTCGCCGCGGCCGAGTCGACATCGGCGAACGAGAGCAGCAGAGTGCGCACCGCCGGCGGGTCCGGGGTGAGCCTGACCGCGATCCTGGTGGCGATACCGAACATCCCTTCCGACCCGATGAATGCGCCACGCAGGTCGTAGCCGGCCGGTTCGGCATCGAGCCCGCCGAGCATCACGACCTCACCGTCGGACAACACCACCTCCATGGCCAGGATGTGGGCGCTGGTGACTCCATAGGCAAGGCAGTGAGGGCCACCCGAGTTGTTGGCGACGTTGCCACCGATGGTGCACACCTGCTGGGAGGAGGGATCGGGCGCGAAATGAAGACCGTGAGGACCCAGGTGGTGTGTCAGGTCGAGGTTGATGACCCCCGGCCCGACCCACGCCGTCCGATTCTCGACATCGACTTCGAGGACCCGGTTCATCCGGGTGGTCGACACGACGACGGCCGATCCCAAAGGAGCCGCCGCGCCCGTGAGGCCGGAGCCGGCACCACGGGCCACAACCGGTCGCCGATGAACGGCGGCAATCCTCACGCAGGCCTGCACCTGAGGGGTCGAATCGGGGAAGCAGACCGGGCCCGCCGCGCCGCCGCGGAATATCGAAGCGTCGGTGGAGGCGAGCAATCGGGCGGCCCCGTCGGAGCGAACGCGCTCGACACCGAGCGCGGCGACCAGGTCCGCCACGCAGCGGTCGTCGCCCGCGTGTGGCCTGGTCTTTCGGAGCCTGGTGCCGAACACTTCCCAATCATGGCCGCTGGCCACACCCCGTTCCCCATCCGATCCGCAGCGGACCTGCACGTCGCCGGCCGATCGGCAAGACTCCCCGACGTGCCGACACCATCCGAGGCCTATCAGGACGCCCTCCGGGGCCAGTGGCGGCGCCTGGCCGAACCCGGCACATGGTGGACCGGCCCCGAACGGGTGGCGATCGCGGCCGAGGCCCGCCTCGCCTCGATGGGTCTGCCGTCAGCCCGGGAATTGCCGTCTGCCGCCATCGAGGCGGCCCGTACCGTGGCCGTCAACGCTTCGAGCATCCGGCCCGCCATGATCGCCCGGTGGGCGGCCGGAGGGCTCGACGGGTTCGCCTACGTCGAGATCGTCGGCATCGTCTCCATCGTGATGGCACTCGACGTCGCCGGGTTTGGTCTGGGGATGGTCGAGGAGCCCCTCCCGGTCGGCTCGGCCGGGGAACCGTCCCGTGTGCGACCGGTTGAGGCCGAGATCTCCAATGGCTGGGTTCCCACGGTTGGTCCGGCCTGGGCACCCGAGGCACTCTCCGCGGTGGCGGCCGAGCGCGACGCCATGAACGTGATCCACGGCCCTCTGTACCTCACGATTGATCAGATGGGCGATCTCGAGATCGTGCGCGACGGTATGACCCGCCCCCAGATCGAGTTGGTGGCGGCCCGAACCTCGATGCTCAACGACTGCTTCTATTGACTGATCGCCCATTCGGCGATGCTCCGGGCGAGCATCGAAAGAACCGGTGGTTCGGTCGATCTGCGTCCCGTCGCCGCCGGCGCGGGCGAAACGGGGATACCCCACGGTCACGAGATCATCGGGTTCACCGATGCTGTTGTTCTTCACGATCTCGACGAGTTCCCTTCGGCGAGGGCCGCGCTCGTGCTGGTCGCGGGCCCCGATGCGGCGGATCGCGCCGCGATGGTCGCCGGCAACTTCTCGATGATGAACCGTTCCCTCGATGCCATCGGCGCACCGATCGGGAAGGGCGGATTGTCGACGGCATCAGAGCTCGACGTCGAGATCCCCTCACACCTGCTCTGAGCGATTCTGTCGGTCGGAGGCCAGCACCTCGGCCAGAGTGGCCCTGAACCGGTCGTTCTCGTCGGCCGATCCCACCGTCACACGGATCCCCTCACCGGAGAACGGCCGGGTCACCACCCCGCGGCGTTCCAGCCCCAGGTGGATCCGATCGGTTCGACATCCGAAGGGCAGCCAGAGAAAGTTGCCGTGGGGATCGGGGAACTCGTGGCCATCGGAGCGCAGCTCGGCGACGAGCGCGGCCCGTTCGGCAAGTAGCAGATCGACTCTGGCGCGAATTTCGTCCTCGGCCGCGATCGCGGCAACTCCGGCCGCCTGTGCCAGGGCATTGACCGCGAACGGCGCCATCGTCTTGTCGACCTGCTCGACGAGTGGGGCCTGGGCCACCCCGTAGCCGACCCGTAGACCGGCCAGACCGTGGGCCTTGGAAAAGGTTCGCAGCACCATGACATTGGCGTGATCATCGATCAGGTCGACGACCGGGTCCCCGAGCGCCGGATCATTGAACTCGCGGTAGGCCTCGTCGATACCCACGATCACGTCGCCCGGAATCTGGTCGAGGAAGTCCGCAAGCCGGTCGGTGCTCAGCGCGGTACCGGTCGGGTTGTTGGGATTGGCCAGAAAGACGAGCTTGGTGCCGGGGCCGACCGCGGCTGCGACCGCATCGAGGTCGACCGACCAGCCGTCGAGCGGCACCCTCACCGCCCGGCCACCCATGAGCTGGGTGTACACGGGATAAACCTCGAACGAGCGCCAGGGGAACACGACCTCGTCGCCCGGATCGACGAACGACAGGCACAACTGCTGCAGCAACCCGGCCGAACCGGCGCCGACGGTGATCATGTCGGAACCGACCCCGAGCCATTCTGCGAGACGTTCACGAAGAACGCTCGCCCGATGATCGGCGTAGCGGTTCATGTCTGTGGCCGCATCGCGCACCGCGTCGACAATCGAGGAGACCGGTGGCCAAGGGGTCTCGTTGGACGCCAGCTTGATGGCATCGGTGATGCCGTGTTCGGCCTCGGCCTGCGCCGCGTCCCTGCCCGGCCGATAGGACGCCATGGCATCCACAGATGGTCTTACTCGTCCGGTCACGGATACCTCGGGTGGATCTCGGGGCGGGGTCGGGTCCCCACTCTGCCGCGTTCGAAGGCTATAAAGCACTGTGCGTCCGACCCTCAACGATGTCCTTGCCGGCGTGGCCGTGTCGCTGGTGCTCGTTCCCCAGGCAATGGCCTACGCCGAACTGGCCGGACTACCGGCATCAGTCGGCCTGTTCTCGGCCGCGCTGCCGCTGCTGTTCGCGGCGCCATTCGGATCATCGCCCTACCTCCAGACCGGTCCGACGGCAATGACCGCCCTGCTCACATTCGGGGCCTTGACCAGCGTGGGCGTCCCGGGCACTCCCCGCTACGTGCAGTTGGCCGCCCTGCTGGCGTTGATCGTCGGGGTCGGCCGGCTCGCCCTGGGCCTGCTGAGGCTCGGAAGCGTGGCCTATCTGATGTCGCAGCCCGTTCTGTTGGGCTTCGCCTCCGGGGCGGCAACTCTCATCATCTCCTCCCAGATTCCTGCTGCCATGGGCACCAGTCCCCCTGGCAGCGGCGTGTTGTGGAGGGCGGGATGGACCCTGCTCCACCCCGGCGAATGGCACACCTCGGCCATCATGTTCGCCCTGTTCACCACCGTCGCGGTGATCGGTGGCCGTCGGATCCACCGCATGTTCCCGGGAGTACTCCTGGCGGTCGCGGCCGGAATCCTCGTCAGTCGGATCGGTGACTATGGCGGCGACTTGGTCGGCACGATCGATGCCAGCTTCCCAACCCTGGGTCTGGCTCTTCCTTGGAGCGATCTGGGATCGATGATCGTCACCGGAGGGGTCATCGCTCTTGTGGGGTTCGCCGAACCGACCGCTCTGGCCAGGACCTTTGCCACCCAGGAGCGTCAGCCCTGGGACCCGAACAAGGAGTTGATCGGTTCCGGATTGGGAAATCTGGGATCGGCCCTGTCCGGCGGCATGCCGGTCGGCGGTTCCTTCGCCCGCTCGTCGCTCAACCACCTTGCTGGTGCCCGCACCCGTTGGAGTGGTGCCATCACCGGCCTGACCGTCCTCGTGTTCCTGCCGTTCGCCGGGGTGGTCGAGTCACTTCCGAAAGCTGTGCTGGCCGGCATCATCATCACCGCCGGTTTCAATCTGGTCCACTACGTCAGCGTCATACGGATCACCAAGTACTCAAGGCCTCAAGGCTTGGTCGGCCTTGCCACGCTGATCGCCACTCTGGCGACCGCGCCTCGTGTCGAACGAGGCATCATTATTGGTGTCGCGTTGTCACTCGTGGTTCATCTGTGGCGTGAGATGAGCGTGCACTGTGATGTCGAACTCTCGGGTACGACCCTTACCGCCCGGGTTGGCGGTGTTCTGTGGTTCGGGTCGTCGGCACGGATCGAAGAGTTGTTGTCGCAGACGGTCGCGTCGAACCCCGACGTCGATCGTGTGGTGCTCAACCTTTCGGGTGCCGGTCGCATCGACTACTCGGCGACACTCGTGTTCGAACAGTTCGTGGACGACGCCGAAGCGGCCGGCGTCGAAGTCGAGTTCGTCAACATCGCCCAGTCGGCGCGCCCGCTGTTGCGACGACGCATGGGTGGGCGAGCCGGCATTCCTGTCTGGACGGGCGACAACGGCGACGAGGCCGACCCGCTCGATCAGTAGAGGGCGCCGCCCGGTTCGCCCGGGTCGGTTGCCGACGAACGGGCCCGTTCCAGTTCCGCCGCGTACCCGATGCGGGCGGCGAGAAGATCGGTGGTAACAGTCACCATCCGAAAACCGGCCGCCAGCCGTTTCGGCACGAGCGCCCCGTTGGCGTGTATACCCGGTACTACACCCGCCTTCTCACAGGCCGAGAGGATGGTGGTGAGTGCTTCGTCGAAGTCGGACTCACCGTCATTGTTTCGGGGTGCCAGCCCGAGCGTGATCGACAGATCAGCCGGACCGACGTAGACCGCGTCGATGCCGGGAACGGCGAGGATGGCGTCGATGTCACCGACCGCTTGGCGGGTCTCGATCATCGGTATCGCCGCCACGTTCTCGGCCGACCAGGCGGGGTATCCGTCGGCTCGCATGCCGGCGACCGTGGGGCCATGGCTGCGAGCACCGCCGGGAGCGTAGCGCACCGACCTCACCACCGCCTCGGCCTCGGCGACCGAGTTGACCATCGGCACGATCACGCCGTGGGCTCCGGCGTCGAGCATCTTGCCGATGATGCCCTGCTCGTTCCACGGCACCCTTACGATCGGACTCGCGCCACCGAGAAGGATCGCCTGGATCATCGAGACGACATCGGAGTATTCGATCGCGCCGTGTTGGGTGTCGATGCAAACGTAGTCGAAACCCATTCGGGCGGTGGCCTCGGCCATGACCGGACCGGGAAGTGTCAACCAGGCGCCGGTCACTGATTCGCCGGCGCGCCAACGGGCGCGAATCGGAGTGCTCATGAACGCCGGTCTAGCACGTCGCAGCTCAGTGTTGCTGGTCGACGACGGTGGCCGGTCGACCGGCGAGAACCGCGATCGCGTTGTCGACGGCATGCTCGAACAGGCGCCGGCGGCCCGCGGCGGTCGACGACGCGACGTGGGGGGTGACGATGACGGTGTCCCGGTCGAGCAGTGGATGGTCGACCGGCAGCGGCTCGGGTTCGGTGACATCGAGCCCGGCCCCGGCCAGATGGCGGGCGTCGAGAGCGTCGGCGAGGGCGTCGTGGTCGACGAGAGCACCGCGGGCGCAGTTGACGAGGTAGGCACCGGGCTTCATGGCGGCCATGGTGGTCGCGTTGATCATGTGTCGTGTCGCCACCACCGCGGGAGCGTGCAACGACACGACGTCGGCCGCCGCGAGCAGATCGCTGAGACCGACCATACGGACGCCCGCAACGGGGCTCTTGTCGAGCGCGGGATCGGAGGCGATCACCACCATGCCGAGAGCCATCGCCGCGGCCGCGACCCGGCGTGCGATCCGACCGAGCCCGACCAGGCCGAGCGTGGCGCCATCGAGCTCGAGCGCGGTCGCCACCGCCGGCCCGCCCAGCCCGTGCCGGGTGCGGTCGCGCTGGGTGACGAGCTCCTTGGTGATGCCAAGGATCAGAGCCATGGTGTGCTCGGCGGTGCTGACGGTGGGTGCGTCGGGGGCGTTGCAAACCACGACCCCGGCCGCGGTGGCCGCAGCGATGTCGACGTTGTCGAAGCCGATGCCCATGCGCGACACGACCCTGAGCCCGGGGAACCGGGCGAACCGATCGGCATCCCAGCGGTGGCCGATACCGATCACCGCGCCGGCAGCACCCGCCAGCGACCCGTCGCCGGGACCGACGAGGCGTGCCCGATCTTGCACGTGCCGAAGATCGGCGTCGACAATCTGCCGGTCGAGGTGGATGGTCGGCTGGTCCCGTGTCCGGTCGCTCATGGGGGAAAGCTACCCCCGCACCTCCCCATCGGACAGGGAACCGTGCGCCGCCGTCTCAGTCGGGTGGCCCGGTGGCGGTGATGCCGTAGACGAGCTGCATGGCGTCGCGTGTGGCCTCGACCACCGGCATGGGTCGACCGGTTTCGAGCCCGATCTGCGCCGCCACCTCGAGATCCTTCTCGGCGAGGGCGATCATGTGTTGGAGCATCTCGCCGAAGCCGCCTTCGGTCTTGGCATCGGGCGACATGGTGAGCAACGGGAAAAACTGTTCGGTGAGCCTCCCCAGCATTCCCACGTGGCGCCATGCCGCCAGCAACTGATGACAGTCGACACCTTCGGACATGGCCACTTGATACGAAGCGCTCGCTGCGGCCTGCTGGAGATAGGTCATCACGTTGAGCCCGACCTTGAGCGCCATACCTGTTCCGATGGTGCCGGCCTCGATCACGGCACCACCGCAGGTCCGCAACGACGGCATGGCGGCCTCGGGGACACCGCCGGCCGGTACGCCCACGGTGATGACCAGGTCGCCTCGCTCGGCCGCTTCCGTGCCACCCGCCACTCCGGCATCGAACAGGATGACGCCCTGCTCGTCGGCGAGGGCGGAGAGGTCGCGCACCGTGTCAGGGTGCACCGTGGAGTGGATGGCCACGCTGGTGCCCTCGGCGGCAGCACCCAGAATGCCATCGGCCCCGGTCACGACATCGAGGACATCGACGTCGTTTGGCACGCACACCCCGACATGGGAGCACCGGCGGGCCACGTCGGCAACCGAACCCCCCGCCTTGGCCCCTTCAGAGACGAGGCGCGCGACGGCCTGCTCGGAGACGTCGAACACCATCAGATCGAGGCCGTCGGCCACGAGTCGGCTCGCCATCGCCGCGCCCATCGCACCAAGTCCTATGAATCCAACACGCGCTGTCATCTCTCGACCTCTCCGGCATCCATCGACCGGCGGGCCGACCGCAGCTACCGTAGTCAAATCATGACCGATGAACCGAAACCACTTTGAGGCTCGGCATTGTCCTCGCGGCCGCGGTTGCGGCCGTGGCTGCGGCATCCTGTAGCTCCGGCGGCTCGACCTCCACTCCCGCTGCCGCCACATCCACGACATCCACGACGTCTGCGGGAGCTCCGATCACCGAACCGACATCGTCGTCCCCAGCCGGCCCACAACCGCTCACCGCCTCGTTCACCGGCGTCACCGCCGACACGATCACGATCGCTGTTCTGTCGCCCGACTTCGAAAAGATACGCAAACTGTTCGGGGTGAAACTCGACAATCAGGACTCCAAGCCGGTCATGCAACCGCTGATCGACAACCTCAATGCCGGCGGGGGAATCAACGGCCGCCGTGTCGATGCCGTCTATCGGAAGTTTCTTCCGGTAGGAGCATCCGACGCCGATCGTGTCTGCCTGGAGGTCACCGAGGACACAGGAGTGTTCGCGGTGCTCGGCGGGTTCGTCGGACCGGGAGCGCAGGAGGCCAACCTGTGCCTCACGCAGCTTCACAACACCATCTTGATCGGAGCGGCCGGGACGGCCGAGCAATACGCCCGTTCGACCGCCCCGTGGATCGTCGACAGCATGAGCCCACTGCGGCAGGCCCGGGCCCTCGTGACGCTGCTCGCCGACCAGGGGATCTTGGCCCGGAAAGTGGCAATCTGGACATCCGACCCTCAACTCGACACTCTGGTCCCCGACATCAGCGACGCTCTCAAAGCGGCCGGCTCGGACGTCTTGTTCAGCGGAACACAGTCGGCGCCGGCCTCCGATCTGGTCGCTTCCGACGACGAATACCGGTTGTTCCTCGACCGGGCGCAGGCCGAGGGCGTGGAGGCGATCTACTGGCTCGGCAACGGCCTCTCCCCACCCAAGCTCGGTGCTTCCGACGCCCCCGAGATCGCCATCTATGATCCGTTCGCCGACCAGATCATCGGAGTTCTCCGAAACATTCCCGATGCCGGCAAGCTCACGATCTACGGGGTGGGGATTTTTCCGAAGCCGTTCCGAAAGGACCCCCTTCTCGACCAGTGCATGAAGATCGTGGAGGCGGCCACCGACATCGTCGTCAAACGACCGGAGGACACTGCCGTCGGCCAGCCCGACTGGTATACCGATGTCGCCGACAACTGCGAACAACTCGATATCTTCCGCCTGGCCGCCACCGCAGCCGGGCCCGACCTGACCAACGACTCGTTTCTCGCCGCGGCCAAGGCACTGGGCAACATCAAACTCCCCGGCGAAATCGCCGCCTCGATCCGTCCCGGCAAGTACGACGTGTCCGACGCCACAGGACTTGCGAAGTTCGACGCCTCCGCCTACGGCAAGGGAGACTTCGTGCCGGTCGGGCCCATCAGGGTGTTCGACTGACACCAGAAGGGGGCCGGGGTAAGTGAGCGAAACCGATACCGATCCCACGAACGCGGCCTCGCTCACGGCATCGGTTCTCGCAGAAGAGGCAGCTCGGCGGGCCGCTCAGCTCGAACGCTCCAAGGAAGTTGTGTTCGCCGACCACCTGCTACCCGGGGTCGGCGGTGAACCGATGGGCTTCAGGGAAGGCCTGGTCAAAGGGGGCCTTTACACGTTGGTGGTGGTGGCGATCATAAACTCCCTCGGCGAGATTGAGGGCGCTGCCATCAACGTCCTCGGCCCCGACATCGCCGACACCTTCGGCGTCTCCAACGGCACCATCACATTCTTCTCGGTGGTCTCCGTGGTGTTCCTCGCGTTCGGCGCCGGTCCCCTCGGCTGGCTGGCCGACCGGTTCCGCCGCGGCCCGATCATCGGCGTCACAAACGCGGCATTGGCGGCGTTTGCCGTGTTCACCGCGTTGTCGGTCAACGCCTTCATGATGTTCTGGGGTCGGTTCCTCTCGGGCATCTCCAGATCCAACAACATCACGGTCAACCCCACACTCCTGGCCGACACCTACCCGATCCAGATTCGCGGTCGCACGTACGCGGTCAGCGCAGGCCTCGGCCGGGTCTTCGCCGCGTTGAGCCCGGTGCTGGTAGGCGGTATCGCGGCACTCGTCGGTGGCGTCGAGGGGTGGCGCTGGGTCTACATCGTGCTCGCGGTGGCGGTGGCGGTGATGACGGTGTTTGCGTTCAGACTCCCGGAGCCCCACCGGGGCCAGTGGGAGCAGGAAGAAGTCCTCGGCGCCAAGCTCGAGGACACCAGCCAGATACCAATCTCGATGGAGGCCGCAGCGGCCAGAATCTGGCGTATCGACACGATCCGGTTCATGACCATCGCATTGGCGGCGATCGGATTCGCTCTCTTCCCCGCCCAGTCGATTCAGAGCTTCTTCCTCGACGAGCACTTCGGCCTCACGGCATGGGAACGCGGTCTGGCCACGGCCCCCGCCGCTGCCATGCTGATCATGTTCCTGCCGATCGTCGGACGTCGATTCGACGCCGCGTTCCGGACCGATCCCGACAAGGCGCTGCGTCTCGTCGGCCTGCTTCTGCTACCCGTCACGGTGCTGGTTCCCATCCAATATTCGATGCCCAACGTGGTGCTGTTCGCGACGGTGGGGGCGATCAACGCCACGTTCCTCGGAGCGGCGTTCGCGATGGTGCAGCCGTCGATTCAATGCGTCGTTCCCTACCGACTGCGGGGCATGGGCACCGCTGTCATCGCGTTCTTCATGCTCGCCGTGGGTGGTATCGGCGGCGGCTTGGCGGCGGCATTTCTCCAGAACAGCCTGGGCGAGAAGGCAGCAGTCATTGCTCTGACCGTCATATCGATGCCGGTCGGCGGTTTCTACATGATCAAGGGCTCAGGTCGCCTGCGTCGTGACCTGTCGCTGATGGTCGCCGAGTTGCAGGAGGAGCAGGAGCATCAAAACGATGCTGCGGTGGGAGCGATCCCCGCCATCCAGGTCCGCAACGTCGACTTCAGCTACGGCCAGGTACAGGTCCTGTTCAACCTGTCCTTCGAGGTGGAAAGGGGCGAGACGCTGGCGCTGCTGGGCACCAACGGCTCCGGCAAGTCGACAATTCTGCGGGTGGTCACCGGCCTGGAGACACCCGAGCACGGAGTTGTCAGGCTCAACGGCCACACGATCACGTTCACCACGCCGGAGCAACGCGCCAGGCTCGGTATCCACATGCTTCCCGGCGGCAACGGCACGTTCACCGCGATGTCGATCCGTGACAACCTGGTGATGGGCGCCTATTGCTACCGATCCAACAAGGTCGAGGTCGAGCGGCGTATCGCCAAGGTTCTCGACCTGTTCCCGGCGCTGGCCGAACGTCTCGACGACAAGGCCGGAGACCTGTCGGGTGGGCAGCAGCAGATGCTGGCACTGGCGCGGGTGATGCTCCACGAGCCCGAAGTGCTGATCATCGACGAGCTGAGCCTCGGGCTGGCGCCGACGACCGTGCAGAGCCTGCTCGAGTTGATCGGTTCGCTCCGTGCCGCCGGGCAGACCATGATCATCGTCGAGCAGTCCATCGATGTCGCACTCGCCGTCGCCGACCGAGCAGTCTTTCTCGAGAACGGCCAGGTGCGCTTCGAGGGACCGGCCCATGAGTTGGTCGAGCGAAACGATCTCGCCCGGGCGGTCTTCTTCGGGAAGGAAGGCGGATGACACCGGTGCTGGCGACCTGGATCATTCGACAGATCGTCTTCGACGGGGTCATCTCCGGGCTCGTCTACGGGCTGCTCGCCATGGGAATCGTGCTCATCTACCGGAGCACCAAGGTCATCAACTTCGCGGTCGGCAACATGGGCCTGCCGGGAGCGGCGTTGTTCGCTCTGCTCATCATCAACTGGTCGGTTCCGTTCTGGGTCGCGCTCGGTCTCGCGCTCGTGGTCGGGTCGCTCGCCAGCACGGTCGTAGAACTGATCGTCGTGCGCCGCCTGTTCAACAGCCCCCGCGTGATCCTCCTGATGGCCACCGTCGGCATAGCCCAGTTGATGCGGGCGGTGGTGGCATCGTTCCCCGACGTGAACGGCGCCCAGACCCGCTATCCCGTGGCGGCGGGGAGCACATTCAGATGGATCAACATCCGGGTCTCCGGTACGTCGCTCACGATCCTCGTGGTCGTGCCCGTGGTGGCGCTCGGGCTCGGCCTGCTGCTCAACCGCACCACGTTCGGCAAGTCGGTCGCCGCGTCGGCCGACAATCCCGACCTCGCCCGCCTCTCAGGTATCAATCCGAGGGTCGTATCGACGTTCGTATGGACGATCGGCGGACTTCTCTCGACCCTGTCGATGGTCCTGCTCGGCGGGGGTGGCGGGGTGAGCGGACTCGACAACCTGGGGCCGTTTACTCTCAGCAAGGCGCTTGCCGCGGCCGTGATCGCCGGCATGGTGTCGTTTCCCAGGGCGATGATCGCCGGGGTCGGTATCGGCATCGCACAGAACATCATCGGCTTCAATTTCTTCAACGACCCGGGCCTCATCGATTTTCTGATCTTCATCGCCGTGGCCGTGGCACTGTGGTTCCAGAGCCGCGGCAGCGACGACAGCGTGATCTCGTTCACCCCCAAGATCCGGCCCATACCGGAGGCGTTGAAGGCGGTGTGGTGGATCCGCCACATGTCGCGGATCGCCATGGTCGCACTACTCGCCTTCACGGTGGCGATCACCGCAACCCATCAGTGGAACCCACTGCTCGACATCAAGCCGTCACAGTTCCTCACGTACACCCTGATCGTCGGGTTCGCGATCTGTGCCGCTTCGGTCACCGTGGTCACCGGATGGTCCGGCCAGCTGTCGTTGTCGCAGATGGCATTCGCCGGCATCGGTGCTCTCACCGCCGCCGCACTCGCCCGCGGTTTCGAGCTCGACATCGGCTGGCGAAGCCTGCGGGTGATCCAATTCCAGGCGCCCGCCCTGCCGGCTGTGATGTCGATCGTCATCGCCACGTTCACCACCGCGATCGTCGCCGCGATCATAGGGGTGGCCGCGTTGCAGGTCCGCGGACTGCTCTTGGCGGTGTCGACTTTCGTGTTCGCCATCGCGGCCCAGCAGTACATCTACTCCCGACCGTTCTTCAGCGATGGGGAGTCGAGCGTGGTTTTCGAGCGCGGTTCCGCCTTTGGCATCGATCTCAGGAGCCAACGCACGTTCTTCTACTTTTCGCTCGTCGGCCTGGTGATCGTGCTGATGCTGCTGTCCCGCCTGCGAAACTCCGGTGTCGGCCGTCGCACCATCGCGGTGCGCGACAATTCCCACGCCGCGTCGGCCTACACCGTCAACCCCGCCCGCGTGAGACTGATCGCTTTCACTCTGGCCGGGGGAGTCGCCGGATTCGGCGGTGCCATCCTCGGCAACCTGGTACGCAATATCCGCTACACCGAGACGCTCTTCCAAGTCCAGGACTCGCTCAAAGTGGTGTCCATTGTGGTCATCGGTGGCCTGGGTTCGGTAGCCGGGCCGCTGCTCGGCGCGCTCTGGGTGCAGGGCCTGCCGGCGTTCTGGAGCTCCAACGACTTGGTCCCGTTGTTCACCTCCAGTATCGGCCTGTTGATGATCCTCATGTATTTTCCGGGCGGTTTCGCACAGATCGCCTACGGGCTCAGGGGCCGGGTCATCGACTGGGCCGAGAAACGGCTCGATCAGCCGGACGTGGTCAAGCCAACCTCGGCTCTTCCGGCCTCGGTCAAGCGTGACGCCTCCAGGATCGAGATACCCGAGGTCGTCCTCGAGGCCAGCGCGATCACCGTCCATTTTGGCGGCAACTATGCCGTGCGCGACGTGCATCTCGACATCCACCGTGATGAGATCGTGGGGTTGATCGGCACCAACGGCGCCGGCAAGTCGACGCTCATGAACGCCATCGGCGGATTCGTGCCCTCGACCGGACGCATTCGCCTTCTGGGTCGCGACATCACGCGGCTCTCTCCGCCGGCTCGAGCCCGGCGGGGTCTCGGCCGCACTTTCCAGGTCGCCACGCTGTTCCCCGAACTCACGGTGAGAGAGACGGTTCAGGTCGCCTTGGAGGCCCGCTACCGTTCCACGTTCACCGCCACCGCTCTGCTTCTCAACGGAGCTTCGGAGCGCCGGCAGGCCTCGGAGGCGGTGGAGCTGATCGACTTCCTGGGGCTCGGACGGTATGCCGACACCTACATCTCCGACCTGTCCACCGGTACCTGTCGCATCGTCAAGCTCGCCGGCCTCCTGGCGGTCAACGCCCATCTGCTCTGCCTCGACGAACCGACCGCCGGCGTAGCCCAACGCGAGACCGAGGCGTTCGGGCCGCTGCTGGCCGAGATCCGCTCGGAGCTCGGAGCTTCAATGCTCATCATCGAGCACAACATGCCACTGATAATGAGCATCAGCGATCGTGTCTATTGCCTCGAATCGGGTACCGTCATCGCCGAGGGTCCGCCCGACCGGGTGCGAAGCGATCCTGCGGTGGTAACGAGTTACCTCGGCACCGCCAAGCGTGCCATCCAGGGCGACGACACAGTCCGGGAGGCCTGATGATCGACACACTCCGATCGGTTCTTCGATTCCGCCGCTTCGAGTCCGACGCCGACCGCCGACGTCTGGCCACCGCCGCCAATGTCGCCGACCTGCGGGGGATGGCGAAGAAGCGGCTGCCGGGTGGGGTGTTCGACTACATCGACGGTGGAGCGGAAGACGAATACACGCTGGCCGCCAACCAGCAGGCCTACCGCAACGTCGGCCTGCGACCGAGGGTGCTTTGCGGGCTGTCGGATGTCGACACGTCGGCCACGATTCTCGGTCGCTTCGCTCCGATGCCGCTCGTCTTGGCACCAACCGGGTTCACACGAATAGCCGATCCGCAGGGCGAACTCGCCGTGGCCCGTGCCGCGGCGCGCGCCGGCGTGCCCTACGGCCTCTCCACGCTCTCCACCCGCTCGATCGAAGAGGTCGCCGATGCCTCCGACAGCGTCACGTGGGGCGGTGGAGGCACCCGTCGACTCTGGTTCCAGGTCTACACATGGCGCGACAAGGGACTCGTGAAGGAGATGGTCGAGCGGGCGGCCTCCAGCCGATACGAGGCCTTGATACTCACTGTCGACCTGGCCGTACTCGGGCGTCGCGAACGCGACGTGCGCCGCGGCTTCTCGCTGCCGCCCAAGATCGGACTCGACACGATCATCGACGGCATCCGTCACCCGGCGTGGACATGGAAGTTCGCCAGAAGCGAGCCGATCAGGTTCGCCAACCTGGCCGGCAGCGGTGCCAATGACGGCACGACGGCGGTCGATCTGGCCGAGTTCACCAACAGCCAGTTTCGGATCGATCTCTCGTGGAGCGATCTCGAATGGTTCCGATCGATCTGGGATGGCCCGATCGTGGTCAAGGGCATACAGACGGTCGAGGACGCGGTCATCGCTCGCGACGTCGGGTTCGATGCCGTGTGCCTGTCGAATCACGGTGGCCGCCAACTCGACGGTGCCCCGGCCACGCTCGACCTCGTCGAGCCGTGTCGTCAGGCGGTCGGCACCGACATCGAGATCATCGTCGACGGTGGGTCGCGGCGCGGCAGTGACATGCTCAAGGCCCGGGCACTTGGCGCCGACTCGGTGATGGCCGGTCGTACCTACCTCTTCGCGCTCGGGGCCGCCGGTGAACTGGGCATCGACTTTGTCCTTGATCTCTACCGCACCGGTCTCCACCGCACGATGGCGTTGTGTGGCGTGAGCAGCCTGTCGGAGGTGGATCGGAGCCTCGTCACGTAAGGGCCTGGTCAGTCGGACGCTTCGTCGTTGTGGGTATCGGCGACTTCGTGGGATACCAGTGTGTGGGAGGCGGGAGGATCGGGGATCGGGTGGTCGCCCTGGTTGCGCAACCACACGGTCTGTTGCGGGAACGGAATCTCGATGCCGGCCGCGTCGAGCGATTCCTTCAGTCGCAGGCGCAGTTCGCGCTCGACCGACCATTGCTTCGACGGTTCGGTCTTGACCACCAATCTGATGGCGATGCCGGATGCCCCCAGGGACTGCACGCCCCAGACCTCGGGGCGTTCCATCAGCTCGTCGCCGCCCCACTCGGGATCGCTCCAGAATTCGTCGGCCACCCGCTGGATCACGCCCTGGGCCAGACGCAGGTCGGTGTCGTAGCTGACCTCGACGTCGATGAGCGCCCTCGACCACAGCTGCGAATAGTTGCCCACCCGACTGATCTCACCGTTGGGGATGTGCCAGACGGTTCCCTTCACGTCACGGATCGTCGTGGAACGAAGGCTCACCTTCTCGACGGTGCCGGTGGCATCACCCGCATCGATCACATCACCGACGCCGTACTGATCCTCGATCAGCATGAAGAGCCCCGAAAGGAAGTCCTTCACCACGGATTGCGCCCCGAACCCGAGTGCGAACCCGCCGATACCGGCTCCCGCGATGAGCGGCGCGAGGTCGATCGACATCTGGCCCAGGATCAGCAATGCGGCGAACGACCAGATGAGCGCGGTGGTGATGCTTCGGAGCACCAGACCGATCGTCTCGGCCCGAGCCTTGGCCCGCGCCGACTCCTTCTCCTCGATGAGAAGCCGACCCGGGCCGCTGGCGCGCAACGCCCGCATCCTGCCGTCGGAGGGGCTGTCGGCGACGCGGGCGGCAAACCCGGCGATGGCACGCTGGGCCACCCGCGAGAAGAACCACGCCACGACGACGATGAGCAGTATGCGGATGGGCCGGTCGAGGACCCACTCGGCGGACTTGGCCAGAAAGTCGTTGCCGGTCCACCCGTAAACCTTCTCGCAGATGTAGGACGAACCGGATGTGCCGCACACGTTGGCGACATCGGTTGAAACGACCTGGGCCGGCGAGATTGTCATGGACTGAAACTACGGCCGAGGGCCACATCCGCGGTGGACCTCGACCGGCGAGCGGCAGCCCCCACTGCCCACCGCTTCACCACAACTACCGCATCTGCGATGAATCTCGTATAGTTTCCTCGCATGAGCTGGTTTCGCATCGGAGAAGTTGCCCAAATGCTCGGGGTGAGCACCGACACCGTGAGGAGATGGGCCGACAGCGAACGACTCGTGACCGAGCGGACCGCCGGAGGCCAGCGCCGCGTCGACGGCCGGGAGTTGGCGAGGTTCGCGGTCGAGATGGCCGAAAGCCCCGACGACCACTCCCGATCGGTGTCGGCCCGCAATCGCTTTCCGGGACTCGTCACCAAGGTCACCCGCGACAGGGTCATGGCCCAGGTCGAGATCCAGGCCGGGCCCCACCGGGTCGTGTCACTGATCTCATCGGAAGCCGTCGATGACCTCGGGCTCGAACCGGGGGTGCGTGCGGTCGCCTCCATCAAGGCGACCAACGTGATCATCGAGCGTCCTGAATGAGACGGGCGATCGCCGGCCTCCTGGTCATCTCCGCCGTCGCGGCCGGCTGTGGCCAGACCGGCGGATCAGCCGATCAAGTGGTGGTGATGGCCGCGTCGTCTCTGGTCGATGTCCTCGGCACGATCGAAAGCGGCGCTCTCGAAGTGAGCCCCGGATCGCCCGACGTGCAGATTCTGGCCAGCTACGCCGGGAGCAGTGCTCTTGTCGCCCAGCTCCGTGACGGGGCCCACGCCGATGTGCTCATAACCGCCAGTCGAGCGACCATGGAAACCGCCATCGACAACGGATCGGTGGCCGGGAGCCCGAGCCTGCTGGCCACCAATCGCCTCGTGCTGGCGGTGGCCAACGGCAATCCCGGCCATGTCTCGTCACTCGCCGACCTGTCCGACCCGGCGCGGGTGATCGGCCTGTGCGCCCCCGAGGTTCCCTGCGGTGCGCTGGCGGCACGAGCACTCACCGCGCTGGGCATCGACGCGGCGCCCGACACGTTCGAGCCCAACGTGCGGTCGCTGGCCAACAAGATCAAGCTCGGCGAAATCGACGCCGGTCTGATCTACCGCACCGACGCCATCTCGCTCGGTATCGACACGATCGACGCGCCGGAACTCAGCCGGTTCTCCACGGAGTATCTCGTAGCCTCGGTGTCCGCCGACCCGCCGGCCCCGGTGACCGACTTCATCAAACTGATCACTTCTGACCCGTCGGTTCGACAGCTGCTCACCACGCAGGGTTTCACGCTGCCGTGAGTCGACCCCCCACCTCGCAACCCAGGGTCCTGATCGCGTCGGCGATCACCGCGCTTGTTCTGCTCGTATTGCCGATGGCCGGGATGCTCCAGCGAGTGCCGTGGTCGACGTTGCTCAACCGGCTCGGTGATTCTGCGGTCACCGACGCGTTGAGGGTGTCCCTGATCGTCAGCCTGTGGTCCGCCGTCTTGTGCGCGGTGCTCGGCCTGCCTCTTGCGTGGTTCCTGGCACGAGTCGAAATGCCGGGCAAGCACGTGTTCCGAGCAGTGGTGCTGCTCCCGATGGTGCTGCCACCGGTGGTCGCCGGAACCGCCCTGCTGTTCGCTCTCGGCCGACGCGGGCTGGTAGGCCAATGGCTTGATCGATGGTTCGGGATCACCCTCCCCTTCACCACCGCCGGCGCCGTGGTCGCCGCAACATTCGTGGCGCTGCCGTTCTTCGTGACGACCGTCGAAAGTGGTCTTCGCCAGCACGGCGAATCCCTCGATGAGGCGGCCGCCGCGGCCGGGGCCGGGCCGATGTCGACGTTCGTCCACGTGACCATCCCGTCGATACGCTCGGCGATCGGCGCCGGAGCGGCACTGTCGTGGGCACGGGCGCTCGGCGAATTCGGTGCCACCGTCACCTTCGCCGGAAACCTGGGTGGACGCACCCGTACGCTCCCGCTGGCCACCTTTCTGGCACTCGAGAACGACCCGGGCTCGGCCCTCGCCATCAGTGTTCTGCTGATGGCGATCAGCCTCATGGTTCTGGTTGCGTTGCGCGGCAGGTGGGTAATGCGATGAGAGTGACCGTCGACGGCACCATCAGGCGCGGCGACTGGTCGATGGACCTCGATGGCTTCGCAATAGACCCCGGTGTCACTGCAATCGTCGGGCCCAACGGCTTGGGCAAGACCAGCCTGCTCCGACTGATCGCCGGACTCGAGGCAATCGACAGCGGTCGCATCCGCTTCGACGACGACACGGTCGACGAGCCGGCTACCTCAACCTTCGTTGAATGCCACCTACGACCGGTGTCGATGGTGTTTCAGGACGTCAGACTGTTTCCGCATCTTCGCGTGGTCGACAACGTGGCGTTTCCCATGCGGCGACGCGGCGCGTCGCGCCAGGTCTCGCGGCGCCAAGCCGCCGGATTCCTAGGCCGGGTGGGCATGGCGGAACTGGCCCACGCCAGGCCGTCAGAACTCTCGGGCGGGCAGCTTCAGCGGGTGGCGATCGCCCGAGCACTGGCCACCGAGGCCCGGTTGCTGCTCCTCGACGAGCCTCTCTCGTCGATCGACGAGGCCTCCAAGCCCGGCATCCGTGACCTGTTCACCGGCTCCGTATTCGAGACCGTCGTATGGGTGACCCATGGAGATGACGATGCCGAATCGGCCGACCGTGTCATCTCGCTGGCAGAATCGACATCGTGACCGAGACCGACCCCCTGTCCAAGTTCCGCCTCGACGACAGGGTGGTCCTGATAACCGGCGCCAGCTCGGGGCTGGGGCAGCGCTTCGCCCGGGTCGCGGCCGCGGCCGGAGCCGCCGTCGTCGTTGGAGCCCGTCGCCGTGAGCGTCTCGACTCGCTCGTTGATGAACTTCCCGACGCGTTGGCGGTCGAGGTCGACCTGACCGCCGTGGGAAGCGTCGAGCGGCTGATCGGCGAGGCCACCGGGCGCTACGGGCGCGTCGACGTGCTGGTCAACAACGCCGGAGTGTCGACTGCGGTGGCCGCTCTTGATTTCACCGCCGAGGACTTCCGGCGGGAGATCGAGATCGATCTGGTGGTGCCCTACGCGCTCTCCCGGGCGGTGGCCGCCGCCGCCATCTCCGATCGGCGACCGGCATCCGTCATCAACGTCGGTTCGGTGTTGGGCACGGTCGGTGGCGGCAAGCTCCGCGTGCCCGGCTACGCGGCGGCCAAGGGTGGGCTCCACAACCTCACCCGTGAACTCGCATCGGAGTGGGCTCGCAAGGGGGTGAGGGTCAACGCGATCGCTCCGGGCTGGTTTCCCACCGAGATGGCAGCAGAGATGTTCGAGGGCGGTCGGGCCGGCGCCTACATCGAGGACAACACACCGATGGGTCGCGCCGGTGAACTCGACGAGCTCGATGGTGTGCTGTTGTTCCTGGCCGGCGACGCTTCGACGTTTGTCACCGGACAGATCATCCACGTCGACGGCGGTTGGACCGCCGTCTGACGCCCGACGAACCGGACCACCCGGGAGATTTGTGTGGTGGCGCTGGTGCACACCTTCTCCCCCAAGTGAGTGTGCACCAACGCCCCACGGCCCGAAACCCTCGGGTTTCGGATCGATCACACTCGATCACTCGCAGTGTGAAGGGTAGAACATGTTGCGCCACGCCGACCCGCCGCGTCAAGGGCGGCCACCCGCCGGCGCTACCTCAGAGCGTCCCGCAGAAACCCGAGTTGGAGCAGGAGGAGGTTCTCGGCCACCTCCTCCTGAGGCGTCATGTGGGTGACACCGGACAGCGGCAGGACGGTGTGGGGATACCCGACCTCGAGCAGGGCACGGGAGAGTCGAAGCGTGTGAGCTGCGACCACGTTGTCGTCGGCGAGGCCGTGGATCAACATGAGCGGCCGCGCCGGCCGGTCAGGCGATGGTCGGGCGACATCGGCCGAGAGGTCGGTGATCTCATAACTGCCGGGTTCGGTGCGCGGGTCACCGAGGTAGCGCTCGGCGTAGTGAGTGTCGTAGAGCCGCCAGTCGGTCACCGGCGCGCCGGCCACCGCGGCACGAAACACGTCGGGGCGACGCAGCACCGCCAACGCAGCGAGATAGCCACCGAACGACCAGCCCCGAATCGCCACCCTGCTCAGATCGAGCCGGGGGTCGAGCTCGGCCGCGGCGTGGAGGGCGTCGATCTGGTCGTCGAGCGCCGGCGTGGCGAGGTCACCCTTGACCTGACGTTCGAACGCCGGGCCGCGACCCGGCGTGCCGCGGCCGTCGGTGATCAGCACGGCGAACCCCTGGTCGGCGAACCATTGCGATGTGTGGTAGGCGTTGCGCGCCTGCACCACCCTCTGAGCATGTGGACCGCCGTAGGGATCGAGCAGCACTGGCAACGACTCGGCGGCGGAAGCGTCGTGGGGCAGGAGCAGCGCCGATGCCAGTCGTCCGGGTCCGAGCCGATGCAGCGCCACGTTGAGCGTCACAGCCGGTGTCTCGGAGTTGTCCACGATGATCCGCTGCCCGCCACCACTGTCGCGGCTGACGGTGGTGATCGTCGCGTCGTGGTCCAGCGACCGCCGACCGATCACCACGGTGTCGCCGCCGGCCACGGCCGAGCTGACCCCATCGGTCGGGCCGAGCCAGTCGATCACGCCGTCCCACGACACCCGGGCGACGGCGGTCGACGTGGGTTCGAGCGACGCCGTGATCACCACGCCGGCCGCGGTCGCCCCCACCAGTCGCCTGACCTGGACGTTGTCGCCGGTGACCGGTTCCCCGTCTGCACACACCCGCCGCGCCCCGCCGCGGTCCTCAATGGTGATCAACCGCCCGTCGTGGAGCCGAGGGGCACCCGGGACGAGTTCGACCCAGTGAGGATCACAGACGCGGTATCGCTCGGAGACCACACCGCTGCCCTGGTCGACATCGAGCACCGCGAGCGTGCGCTGGTCACGCGACTGGACGGTGAGGATGAGGCCCTCGTCGGTCCAGGAGGCGTCGGCCAGATACTCCCAGCCGTCGTCGTCCCACATGATGTCGGTCCGGCTTCCTTCGAGATCGACAATCGCCAACCCCACCACGGCATTGGCGGTTCCGGCCGCCGGATATCGAACCGACACGGGTGCGACGTCGGGCGTGACCGGGGCGGCTATCCACCACTGCGCCACCGGGGCGACATCGACCCGCTCGACCAGCAGCCGGGTGCTGTCGGGCGACCACCAGAAAGCGCGTGTGCGACCCATCTCCTCGCCGGCCAGAAACTCGGCCGAACCCCACGACACCGTGTCACCGGGTTCGGCGATCACGAGCGAGTCACCCTCGTCGGAGGTGACCCTGAGAGAGCGACCCGACACATAGGCGACCCGGGTGCCATCCGGAGAGATCACAGGATCGAACGCGTCGTCGGTCGAATCGAGGGTGACGATCTCGCCGGACACCAGATCAACCACCATGACCCGGGCGCCGACCACGAATGCCACCAGTCGTCCAGCGGCGTCGGAGCTGTAGCCGACCACTCCCCCACCCGATTCACGGGTTCGTTCGCGGCGCGCCCTCTCAGCCGGGGGGAGGTCGGCTTCGGCTTCCACGTCAGAGGAGTCGAACACCATTCGTTCGACTCCGCTGACGACGTCGAGCACCCACACCGAGTTGATCGGATCGTCACCGGCCACCGACCGGAGGAACACGACCCGCTCGCCATCCGTCGACACGGAGATGTTGCGGGGCGCCCCGAGTGTGAATCGTCGGGTGGCGGCCAGACGACGCGGGAACGACCCGGCAGGCGTGTCGTCGCGCCGATCTGTCGAGTCGCACCGACCCAAGCTCAGCGTCCCTTGAACTCAGGGGTGCGCTTCTCGGCGAACGCCGCCATGGCATCGCGGGTGTCGTCGGTGGAGAAGTTGACGTTCTGGGCCAGCGACTCGGCCTCGGTCGACTGGGCGAGGGTCGAGTTGGCGGCATTGTCGAGCAGTCGCTTGGTCATCGACAGGGCCAGCGGAGGCCCGGACACGATCGCCTCGGCCACCTCGCCGACCTTGTCGTCGAGAGCGCCGTCGGGTACCACCTCGTTGACGAAACCGAGTCGATCGGCCTCGGTGGCACCGATCACCTCACCGGTGAACGCCAGCCATTTGGCGTGATGGAGCCCGACCCTCTGCGGGAGCAGATACGAAGTCCCGTAGTCGAGCGACAGCCCCCGCTTGGCGAAGATCATCGAGAACCGCGACCGCTCGGTGCAGTAGAGCAGGTCAGCGGCGAGAGCCAGCCCGAAACCGGCCCCGACCGCGACTCCGTCGACCGCCGCCATCACCGGAATGGGCAGTTGATGGACCGACATCACGGAATCGCCGATGGCCCGCATCGACATGAGACCGTGTTCGTGACGAAAGGCGTCGATTCCCGGATCGCCCACCAGATCAGCACCCGCACAGAACTCGTTGTTGGCTCCGGAGAGGATCAGGAGCCGGGATCCCGACACCGCGATCTCGCGGGCCGACTCGGCGATCGCCACCCACATTCCTCGGGTGCACGCGTTCTTGGTGTCGGGACGGTCGAGCTCGATGCGGGCGATCGGACCGTCGTATGAAAGATGAACTCCCGGGTGACTCACTGTTGGCTCGACTCTCGATCGGTGGGGCCGCCAGGACGGCCGGCGGTCCTCTTCATAGCCGCGAGCGGGTCGACCGGGAAAGCCCGGATCGATGGCAGGTCACAATGGCCCGGACCCTGCGGCGGGATCTCCACCCGCTCGGGGACCGGCTCCGGAATCCCGGCCTCGTCCTCGTGGATGCTCGCCGGTGGTCTCGGCGCCGTTACGGTTCACGACGCATGGACGATGGCATCTTCGGGCGGACCTACCGACCCACTTCTCTGGCCTTGATGGCAGCGGTGGGTATCGCCGCCTACGACAGTCTCTCGGTGTCGGCCGCGCTGCCCGACATCGGCGAGGGGCTCGGCAATGTGGGCCTGCTTCCCTGGGTGATCACCGTCGAGTTGCTCACGTCTGCGGTGGCGATCCTCATGGCCGGACCGTTGATCGACGGCATCGGGGTCAGGCGGACGTTCAAGTGGTCGGCGTGGGGAGTGATCGTCGCCTCCACGTTCGCGGCGGGGGCGATCAACATGCCGATGCTGATCGCGGCCCGCGCCGGGCAGGGCATCGCGGCCGGGATGGTCATCGCCGTCTCCGTGGCCGCCGCGGGTATCGCCTTTCCGGCCCGGCTTCGCCCGCGCGCGTTTGCCGCCACCTCTTCGGTCTGGGGTGTTCTCGGAGTGGGTGGCCCGGCGATCGCTGCACTTCTCGTATCGACCACCGGTTGGAGGGGTGTGCTGCTGATCAACCTCCCGGTCGCCGGTTTTGCCCTGTGGATGGGGCGCAGGAGCCTGCCCGGCCGCCTGGAGCGGGCCGTCACGGCAAGATTCGACACATTGGGACTGGCACTGATCACGGCACTCACCGGGGGGGCGCTCGCCGCCACTGCCGGTTCATTGATCGCCGCCATGGTCGGCTTCGCGATAGTGGTCGCATCCGGAGTCGCCTACGTGCGCCACACCCGCACCACCGCGGAGCCGGTGGTCCTGCTGCAACATCTTTCCGACCGGCGTTTTCGCTACATACATCTCGCGGCATCGGCCGCGATGGCCGGTGGTCTGGGGTTCGATGCCTTTCTTCCCCTGTACGTGAGAGGCGCTCGCGGCCAGAGCGTGGGCGTGTCGGCGTTCTCGGTCCTGTTCCTCACCATCGGCTGGACGGGAGCGGCAATCCTGGCCAGCCGCCTCCAGGACCGCCTGTCGGGTGAGATGGTCATGCTAATCGGCACGTTGGTGGTCAGCCCCGCCGCGGTGATCACCGCTGTCGCCGTCATCTACGGGGCGTCTCTCGGCCTGATATTCGCAGCCCTGGTGTTCGTCGGCGGCGGAATCGGCATCATCACCAACTCGGGGTTGGCCGTGCTGCAATCACGCGCCGACAACTCCGAGATGGGCCGGGTGGGCAGCGCCCACCAGTTCGTGCGCACGTTGGCGATCACCTACGGCACGGCAGTCGCCGGGCTGATCGTGTTCTCGGTCGTCGGTTCCCGGGTCGCCGACATCGAAACGGTGCGCAGCCTCCTCAGAGGTGATCAGCTACTGGCCGACCGCGCCGCCGCCGCCGCCCTGGCGGCCGGTTACGCCACCGCGACCGCCATCGGCGCGGCGGTGATCGCCCTGTCGATCATCCCCGCTGTCCAGTTGCTCCGGTCACGCCCCTCCACCTGAGCTCGGTTCGTCGTTCGATCGGACCGACATCGGTGGGATACGATCCGCCGGGTGAAGGCACTCAGATTCAGCCGCAACCAAGCCCGGTACGCCGCGGCCATGGTCGCTTCGAGGCTGCGACCCGGCTCCGGTGGGAGGTGGGGCCCGCTGTCGTTGCTCGACAATGCCGACGCTCCCGATCTCCCCGGGGATGGTTGGGTGAGAGTCCATCCCCGACTCACCGGCATCTGCGGCTCCGACCTCTCCACCATCGACGGTCACTCTTCGCGCTACTTCGAGGACTTCGTCTCGTTCCCGTTCGTGCCCGGCCACGAGATCGTGGGCGAACTGGCCGACGGTCGCCGGGTGGTGATCGAACCGGTTCTGGGCCACGCCGCTCGGGGTTTCGAACCCCCGTTCCCGGGAGCCGCGCCCGGCGACGGCGACGACTATCGCCATCTCATCTGCGGCCATCTCGAACCCGGCATACAGACCGGTTTCTGTGAGAGCACCGGCGGCGGTTGGTCGACCGAATTTGTGGCCCACGACTCGCAGATCCACGAGGTTCCCGCGTGGATGAGCGACGAACTGGCAGTGACCCTCGAGCCGGTGGCCGGCGGGGTCCACGCCGCTTTGCGGGCTCGGGTCGTCGACGGCGACACGGTGGCTGTCATCGGTGCGGGCCCGATGGGCTTGGTCACCGTGGCCGCGCTGCGTCACCTCACCACACCGGGATCGATCATCGTCGGTGCCAAGTATCCGGTGCAACGCAGCCTGGCTACCGAATTCGGTGCCGATGTCGTCGTGGCTCCCGGCGAACTGACCCGATCGGTCCGTCGCGCCACCGGTTCGTTCATGATCGGTGAACGTCTGTCGGGTGGGGCCGACATCGTCATCGACGCCGTCGGCTCACAGGAGTCGATCACCGAGGCGATCGGCTTGTGTCGGCCCCGGGGCCGGGTGGTGCTGCTCGGCATGGCCGGAGTCGTCGAAGTTGATCTCACCGCGTTGTGGCACCGCGAGACTCAACTGGTCGGCAGCTACACCTACGGAACCGAACGTCTCGCCGACGGCCGGGCCACAACCAGTTTCGATCTGGCGATGGAACTGGCCGGCAAGGTGCCCTTCGACAAGATGGTCTCCGCCACCTACCCGCTCTCGCGCTACGTCGACGCTCTCGCCCATGCCGGAGAGGCCGGGCGGCGCGGCGCGGTGAAGATCGCTTTCGACATGCGCTCGGAGCGACACCGAGGCCTGAACCGCTGACACCGAGGCACGGTTTCGGTGTCGTCACTCGCGGGTTCGTCCGCCACAATGGTCACCATGCCCGACACCGCACCCGCTCAGAAGCTCGACGACGAGACCGCCGCCGCGCTCACGCTGTTCAACGAATACGTGACCGCCGACCGTGAGGCCACTCGCCGCAAGCGCGAGATCTCCAAGACGGAAAAGGCCAAGGAGCAAGCGGCAGCCGAAGTCCGCAAGCTCGACAAGGACGGCGGCTCCGCGGCCGACAAGACTGCGGCCGAGACGGCGTACCGCAACGCTGTGGCCAAGCTCAAGCTGGCACGCGACGGGGTGACCCCCGAGCCGGCGGCCGAACCGGAGCCGACCGAGGCCGATTAGAGCGGGGCAGTCCCCTGTCGACCGTCGGCACCGGTGCGGCCGTGTCGTTCGGCCGGATCCTGGCGCTGGACACCGCTGACGTGGGCGACGACGGCCAGCCGATCGGCACCAACGTCGCGTACCTCGATGCGCGCCACCCGATCGGCACCCCGGTCGATCAGGTCAACCACCCGTGCTTCGACCGGACCCTCGCGCACGGCCCGCATGAACCGCATCACCATGTCGCGCGGTTCGTCGATTCCTGCCGTGGCCGCCGCATCCTCGACCAGTAGGCCGGTGAGTCCCCCGTGGAAGATCCCCCAAGGGTTGCGGGTGCGCTCGTCGAGTGGCGAGACCACGACCGACCGCCCTTCGGCGTCGGCAACCGTCTCGATGCCGAAGCTCTGTTCGAGCGTGTCGGAAGGCGAGAACTCCGGGCGACGGAACCGGTGGACGGTACCAATCGGCGTATGGGCCATGAATGTGTCCCATTCGGGCACCAGCACGCCGTGATTGGCGGTCACCACCGCCACCAGCGCGTCGTCGGCGCCTTCGTCGTAGGCCCGAGCCTCGGCCAGCGACTGGTGGCGGCCCGGACGCACACACCTGGCGTCCACCCGCAACGGTCCGGTCCCACAGCGGCCCACGAACCTGATCTCGGTGTCGGCGGTGACGGTCCAGTTCGGCACCACACCAAGCCCGGCCGACATCCCACAGGCCATGTCGACCGCCATGAGCACCACCGCGGGACGAAGAGATCCATCGCCACGAACCAGACCGTTCTCCTGGGGTACGTGCGCGGTGACCTCGCAGTGGCCGGCGCGTGTGATCGATATTCCGTAGCGACCGGCGATCGTCTCGTAGGACTCGCCGCTCATCGGCAGGCCGCGTGGAGTCGGGTCAGCCGGAACTGCGACGGATCGAGGGCGCGGGCCCCGGCGGTGTCGGTGTCGATCTGGAATCGTGGCAAGAGATCCTCCGTGTTGCGATCCTCGAATCGAGGCTCGCCCCACGCCCGATTCGGCCCGTGATACTAGACATCGTGGCCGGCGCAACCCGCTTTCGAGCGCGATTGGTAGCGCGACACCCACACATCGTGATAGTTCAAGGGACGGCCATGTGACCGGGGAGCCATGTTCACCGCCATCGGAAGATCGGTTGTTCGACATCGAAAGCTGGTTCTCGCCGCGTCACTGCTGGCGCTCGTAGCCGCCTCCGTGATCGGTGGCGGAGTGGTCGACCGCCTGTCCAACGGCGGGTTCGACGACCCCGGCAGCGATTCGGTCAGGGCCCGGCAGTTGCTCGAATCGGAATTCGGCACCGGGTTCTCCGATCTCGTGTTCGTTCTCACCTACGGGGCCGGCGAACCCGCCGATGGCACCAACAGTGTCGACCAGCCCGACGCCGTAGCCGCCGGGATCTCGTTCACCGAGGACATCGCCGCCACACCCGGCACCGACGACGTCACCTCCTACTGGACTCCAGGATCGAATCCGTCTCTGCGTTCCAACGACGGGCGGCGGGCACTCGTTCTGGTGCGCTTCCCCGGCAGCGAGGGCAGCCACGAACGTGACGTGCTGATCGGAGATGTGATCGACCGCTTCGACGGCACGACCAGCGGCCCGTTCAACGTGGCAGTCGGCGGCCGCGATGCCGTCTTCGATCGACTGTCCACCGTGATCGAGGGCGACCTCTCGAAGGCCGAGGCGATCGCCGTGCCGCTCACCATGGTGCTGTTGGTGGTGGTGTTCGGCGGGATCATCGCCGCGTTGCTTCCGGTCGTGGTGGGCATCGCCGCGATCCTTGGCGCCTTCCTCGTGCTGTACGGGGTCACCCAGTTCACCGACGTCTCCATTTTCTCGCTCAACCTCATCACCGCACTCGGCCTCGGCCTGGCGATCGACTATTCGCTGTTCGTCGTCTCGAGATTCCGCGAGGAACGACGGTCCGGCCTCGATGTCGAGGCCGCCGTGGTCCGCACCGTTGCCACCGCCGGTCGCACGATCGCATTCAGCGCCCTCACGGTGGCCATCTCGCTGTCGGCGCTGCTGATCTTCCCTCTCTACTTTCTGAGATCGTTCGCGTTCGCCGGTATAGGCGTCATCGCCGTGGCGATGATCACCTCACTGTTCGCGCTGCCGGCCCTGCTGGCGGTGCTCGGCGATCGGGTGGACAGTTGGCAGGTGTTCCGTCATCGACCGTCCAAAGGGCGGTGGGCGGCGATGGCGCGGGGCGTGATGCGACACCCGTTCGCGGTGCTCATCGCCGGGGTGGCGATTCTGGTGGTGGCGGCGGTGCCGTTCCGTCGAGTCGAGTTCGCCGAAGCCGACGACCGCTCGCTGCCTCCCGGTGATGTTGTTCGCGCCACCAGCGACATCCTGCGCAACGAGTTCGCGTCGGCTGAGGCCAACGCCTTCCCGGTGGTGGCGCTCGGGGCCGACGACGGTGTCGCCATTGCCCGTTTCGCGGCCGTGCTGTCGACACTCGACGGCGTGGCCCGCGTCGACTCGCTGCGGGGCAGCTACACCGAGGGCTCCGAGGTCCCGTCGGATCCCGGGTTCGCGGCCCGGTTCGCCGGCGACGGGTCCACATGGTTCAGTGTCGTCCCGAAAGTCGAGCCGATCTCCCCGGAGGGTGAGGCGCTGATCCACGAGATTCGATCGCTCGACTCGCCCTTCGATCGCGTCCTGGTCGGTGGCGGTACGGCGGCGGTCATCGATTCCAAGGACGCCATCTTCAGCCGGATCCCTTTGGCGGCAGGCCTGATCGTGGCCGCCACGTTCGTACTGCTGTTTCTGATGTTCGCGAGCGTGCTGGTGCCGCTGAAGGCGATCGTTCTCAACACGTTGAGCCTGAGCGCCACCTTCGGGATGATGGTATGGGTGTTCCAGGACGGCCACGGTTCGGGTCTGCTCGGATTCACCCCCACCGGACTCACCGACACCACCACACCGATACTCATGTTCTGCATCGCGTTCGGTCTCAGCATGGACTACGAGGTGTTCCTCTTGTCACGTATGAAGGAGGAGTACGACCAGAGCCATGACAACGACCAGGCGATCGTGGCCGGGCTCGAGAAGACGGGCCGATTGGTCACCGCGGCGGCGGTGTTGCTGGCGATCACGTTCCTGGCGTTCGCCACGTCGGGGGTGGCGTCGATCAAGCTGTTCGGTCTCGGATTGGCCGTGGCGGTGCTGGTCGACGCCTTCATCGTTCGGGTCACGCTGGTGCCGGCCTTCATGAAGCTGGCCGGCGATTGGAACTGGTGGCTTCCGGGTCCGTTGCGTCGGATCCACGCACGGTTCGGTATCGGCGAATCGGCGAATCGGCGAATCGGCGGGCGAGGCGGTGATCGACCTGCGCGAACCGGTGGTGGAGCCCGAGGGGGCCACACCGGGCGGCCGATAGCCTGAGCGACCATGAGCCAGGCAGAGAACTCGCCGTATCCCCATGTCGAGAGCCCGGATTTCCCGGCCATCGAGCGGCGGATTCTCGATACCTGGGCGACCGATCATACCTTCGAGAAATCACTCGAACAGCGTTCGGCCGACAACGAGTTCGTCTTCTACGACGGGCCACCCTTCGCCAACGGTCTCCCCCACCACGGCCATCTGCTCACCGGCTACGTGAAGGATGTCGTTCCCCGCTACCAGACAATGAAGGGCAAGCGGGTGCCGCGCCGGTTCGGCTGGGACTGCCACGGTCTGCCGGCCGAGATGGAGGCCGAGAAGGAGCTGCCGGTCTCGGGCCGAGCGTCGATCATCGAATACGGCATCGAGAAGTTCAACGACCACTGCCGCACGTCGGTGCTGAAGTACACGTCCGAATGGGAGAAGGCGGTCACCCGTCAGGCCCGTTGGGTCGATTTCAAGAACGACTACAAGACCATGGACATCGACTACATGGAGTCGGTGATGTGGGCGTTCAAACAGCTGTGGGACAAGGGCCTGATCTACCAGGCCAACCGCGTGCTGCCCTACTCGTGGGGGGCCGAGACTCCCCTGTCGAACCACGAGATCCGCCTCGACGACGCCACCCGGCCCCGGCAGGATCCCGCCATCACCGTCTCGTTCGATCTCGATCCGGCACCGGGCGATCCCGGCCCGATGTCGATCCTCGCCTGGACCACCACGCCGTGGACGCTGCCGTCGAATCTCGCACTGGCGGTCGGGACCGACATCGACTACGCGGTGATGGCCGAGACCGGCGGCGACGGCATCACCCGCCGTTACGTCATCGGTGAGGCGGTGCTCGAGTCCTACGCCCGGCAACTGGAGAACGCCGCCCGGGTCGGCACCATCCACGGCACCGATCTCGTTGGGCGTACCTATCAGCCGCTGTTCCCGTACTTCGCCGACATGGCCGAGGTCGACCCCGACAACCCCCGCCACGGCACATCACGCGCCTTTCGGATCCTGGGTGTCGACTTCATCGACACGGCCGAGGGAACCGGTGTCGTTCACATGGCGCCCGGGTTCGGCGAGGACGACCAGCGCGCCTGTGAGGAAGCCGGTATCGGCATGGTGGTGCCGGTCGACGACTCCGGAAACTTCACCGACGACGTCACCGAGTGGGCCGGCCAGAACGTGTTCGACGCCAACCCCGGCATCATTCGCCACCTGCGGGACGAAGGCCGGCTGGTGCGCCACGACTCCTACACCCACAACTACCCCCACTGCTGGCGCACCGACACGCCGATCATCTACAAGGCCATGCCGTCGTGGTACGTACGGGTCACCGATTTCCGTGACCGTCTGATCGAGACCAACCAGGGGATCAACTGGGTGCCTTCGCATATCCGCGACGGTCGGTTCGGCATGTGGCTGCAGGGTGCTCGTGACTGGTCGATCAGCCGCAGCCGGTTCTGGGGTTCACCGATCCCGGTCTGGGTGAGCGACGACCCCGACCACCCGCGCACCGATGTCTACGGCTCGCTCGACGAGCTCGAGGCCGACTTCGGCGTACGCCCCGACGATCTCCACCGCCCCTTCATCGACGAGCTGGTGCGCCCCAACCCCGACGACCCCACCGGCAGGTCAACAATGAGACGGGTGCCCGAGGTCCTCGACTGTTGGTTCGAGTCGGGTTCGATGCCCTTCGCCCAGATCCACTACCCGTTCGAGAACAAGGAATGGTTCGAGGACCACTTCCCCGCCGACTTCATCGTCGAGTACATCAATCAGTCGCGTGGCTGGTTCTACACACTTCACGTGCTGGCCGGCGCCCTGTTCGACCGGGCGGCGTTCGACAACGTGATCTGCCACGGCATCCTGCTGGCCGACGACGGCGCCAAGCTTTCGAAGAAGCTGCGCAACTACACCGAACCCGAACTGATCTTCCGGAATCAGGGGTCCGATGCCCTGCGCTGGTATTTCATGTCGGCCAACATCGTGCGCGGCGGCGACATGCGGATCTCCGATCAGGGGATCGACGACGTGGTGCGCCAGGTGCTGCTGCCGATCTGGAACGCGTATTCGTTTTTCACCCTCTACGCGAATGTCGAGAATCATCGGGCGACGTTTCGGACCGATTCCGCCGAGGTGCTCGACCGCTACATCCTCGCCAAGACCGGCGCCCTCGTGGCCGCGGTCGAGAACCGCCTCGACGCCTACGACCTGCCCGGCGCGGCGGCCGAGATCCAAGGGTTCATCGATGCTCTCAACAACTGGTACATCCGCCGGTCGCGCGACCGTTTCTGGGGCACCGGCGGCACCGGGCATGCCGATGTCGATGCCATGGACACGCTCTACACGGTGCTGGTCACCATGGTCCAGGTAGCGGCGCCGTTTCTGCCGATGATCACCGAGGAGATCTGGCAGGGGCTCACCGGTGGCGACCACTCGTTCCCCCATTCGGTTCATCTCAGCGACTGGCCGGCAGCGGGCACCCTTCCAACCGACGACGAACTCGTGGTGGCGATGGATCGACTCCGCGACGTGGCCTCCACCGGCCTTCGGTTGCGCGAGGACGCCGGTCTGCGGGTGCGTCTGCCTCTGGGGTCGGTCACCGTCGCCGGTGCCGACGCCCACACCCTCGAACCCTTCACCGATCTGCTGGCCGACGAACTCAACGTGAGGTCGGTGAAGCTCACCGACGAGATCGGCAACCTCGCAACGTTCGTGTTGCAACCCGACGGAAAGGTGCTGGGCCCGCGTCTGGGCAACGACGTGCAGTCCGTGTTCGCCGCGGCTCGCAACGGCGAGTGGACCCCCAATGACGACGGCAGCGTGAGCGTGGCCGGCCACGTGCTGGCCGAGGGTGAGTTCTCGCTCGCCCTCCGGTCACCTGAGGGCGTCACCGCCGCCGCGCTCCGCACCAACGACGCCGTGGTCACCCTCGACACCGACCTCACCCCCGAACTCGAGGCCGAAGGCCTGGCCCGCGACGTGGTACGTGAGATCCAGAACTCCCG
>QIIW01000139.1 GCA_003231645.1 Acidimicrobiia bacterium
CTCGGCATGGTCTCCGTGACGACCCGCAGGCCGCCGGAAAGTCGACTGATTCGGATCTGGCCGTCGGGTTCCGACGCCGGCACCGGGGACGTCACCGTCGGCCGTTGCCTCCGCGTCCACCACGGTTGCCTCCGCGGTTGCCACCACGGGAGCTGCCGGCACCGCTGCGCCGCTGGGTCTCGGGGCCGAGATCACCGAACTCCTCCTCGAGGGCCGAGTCGAACGAAGTCTCGAACGACACCGTCTCGCGCTCGGCACCCGAAGATCCGGAGTCGGGCGAATCGGACGAGTCACCGACACTCCTGGCCTCGGGGGTGTCGCCGGCGAGCTCAAGCGAGATCTTGCCGTTGGGGTCGACATCGCCGACCACGACTTCGATCTGCTGACCGAGCTCGAGAACGTCCTCAACCCGATCGATGCGCTTGCCACCACCGATCTTCGAGATGTGGAGCAGGCCGTCACGACCGGGCAGGATGTTGACGAACGCACCGAACTTGGTGATGTTGACGACCTGGCCGGTGTAGGTGGCACCGACCTCGGCGGTGGGCGGATCGAGGATCAGCTCGATCTGACGCTGGGCCTCGGCGACCTTGGCGCTGTCGACCGAGGCGATGGCCACGGTGCCGACCATGCCGTCGTCGTCGACGGAGATGTCGGCACCGGTCTCGGCCTGGATCGAGTTGATGACCTTGCCCTTCGGACCGATTATCTCGCCGATCTTGTCAATCGGAATTTCGAACGACACGATCTTCGGTGCGGTGTCGCGAACTTCGGGACGAGGCTCGGCGATGGCCTCGGCCATCACCGCGAGAATCTTCATGCGAGCGTCCTTGGCCTGCTTGAGAGCCGCCGACAGGACATCGGCAGGTATACCGAGGATCTTGGTGTCGAGTTGCAGAGCGGTGACGAACTCCGAGGTGCCGGTGACCTTGAAATCCATGTCGCCGAAGGCGTCCTCGGCCCCGAGGATGTCGGTGAGGGTGACGTACCTGTCCTCGTAGTGGACCAGGCCCATGGCGATACCGGCTACCGGGGCCTTGATCGGCACGCCGGCATCCATGAGCGAAAGCGTGGATCCGCAGACCGACGCCATCGAGCTCGAACCGTTGGATGCCAGAACCTCGGAGACGGTGCGGACGGTGTAGGGCCAGTCCTCGAAGTTGGGCACCACCGGGAACACCGCACGCTCGGCGAGCGCACCGTGGCCGATCTCACGGCGCTTCGGGCCACGCATGAAACCGGTCTCGCCGGTGCAGAACGGCGGGAAGTTGTAGTGGTGGAAGTAGCGCTTCTTGTCGGTGGGCGACAGGTCGTCGATCATCATGTCGGTGCGACCCATGCCGAGGGTGGTGAAGTTGAGCACCTGCGTGTCGCCACGGGTGAAGAGCCCGGAACCATGGGCGGTGGGGATGACTCCGACCTCGGCCGACAGCGGGCGGAGTTCGGAGGTGCCACGGCCGTCGATGCGGAGGCCTTCCTCCACGATCCGCTTGCGGACCTCGGCCTTGGTGATCGACCGGATCGCCGCCTTGATCTGCCTGGCGGCATCGGGGGTTTCGGAGAATCGGGCGCCCACCTCGTCGATCAGGGAGGCGGCCAGATCACTTTCGGCCGCCTGACGGTCAGCCTTGTCGGCGATGGTCTGGGTGGCGGCGATGCGCTCGGCACCGGTTGCCTCGACCGCAGCGAAGATCTCGTCGGTGTAGTCGATGGTGACCGGGGGGTCCATCTTCTCGACCGGCCCGAAGGCCTCGATGAGTTCCTGCTGGATCTTGATGACCTCACGGATCCAGGTCTTCGACGCTTCGAGGCCACCGGCCAGGACATCTTCGTCGACCTTGGGGGTACCGGCCTCGTAGAGCTCCCAGGTGTTGGCGGTGCCGCCGGCCTCGACCATCATCACCGCAACATCGCCGTCGTCGAGTACGCGCCCGGCCACGACCATCTCGAAGGCCGACTCTTCGCCTTGCTCATAAGTCGGAAATGGAATCCATTCACCTTCCGGCGACCAGGCGATACGGACCGCTCCGATGGGGCCGTCGAACGGGATCGGCGAGATGGAGAGGGCCAGCGACGCAGCGTTGAGGGCGACCACGTCGTAGGGGTTGTGCTGATCGGCGCCGAGCACCGTGCCCACAACATGAACCTCGTTGCGGAAGCCGGCGGGGAAAGCCGGTCGTAGTGGACGATCGATCAGTCGGCAGGTGAGGATGGCGCGCTCACCGGCGCGGGCCTCGCGACGGAAGAACGATCCCGGGATCCGGCCGGCGGCGTACATGCGCTCTTCGATGTCGACCGTGAGCGGGAAGAAGTCGGCGCCTTCGCGCGGGGACTTGGACCCCGTGGCGGTGACCAGCACCACCGTGTCGCCGATCTGGGCGGTGATCGAGCCACCGGCAAGTTTCGCCAGCTTTCCGGTCTCGAAACTGATTTCCTTGTCTTCGCCGCGGGTGAACGCGCCGGAGACCTTGATTGGGTTGGACATGTTGTGTGCTCCTGTCGGACCGTCGGCCCGATCGTCTGGCACGGCACTGTCAGTTCCCAGTCGCATACCGCCCTCGTCGCCTCATGCGACTGGGAAACATGCGACTGACACCGACTCGCCGTGCTCTCGATTTTCTTACTGGGATTCGTCGGGTTGGTCGTCGGGGCGAGCAACCCGTCGGACAAACCGGAAGGAGCGACCGTCAAGGTCGCTCCTCACATTGTTTCAGTGTCGCAGACCGAGGTGTGCGATCACTGCTCTGTATTGCTCAACGTCGTTGTCCTTGATGTAGTCGAGGAGTCGACGACGACGACCCACCAGCATCAGCAGACCTCGCCGGCTGTGATGGTCCTTCTTGTGGAACTTCAGGTGCTCGGTGAGGTGAGTGATGCGCTCCGATAGAAGAGCGACCTGGATCTCGGGAGAGCCGGTGTCGTTCTCGGCGAGGTTGAACGCCTTCGCCATCTCTGCGATGGTCTCGGACTTGGGGCGCAGATTGACTGCCATTTGATTCCTTGTGGAGGGTATTGGACCCGGCTGCCGGCTCCGCATGGCGAGAGTCACAGCGGTGCCGCACACGGCGGCCCTGATCGTGGCCCGCCTGACGGCGGGAAAAACGACGCGCCCACTCGTTGCGGGCGAGGAGAGGCTACCAGCGTGTGACAGAGTCCCGTCGCTGCTCAATCCACCAGATCGATCGACCATGTGCCCGTATCATCGACGATGGTGATCACCAGATCGTGGGTGACTCCGGCCGGATCGGTGGCCGAACACCCGAACGTGTCGCCCGCAACGCTCACCACCACTCGGCCGGGGCAGTCGACGGTCGACTCCACTCCGAGGTCGGAACTCAGCCGTCGGGCCGCCTCGTCGGCTACGCCGGCCAGATCGAGCAGAACTGAATCGGTCGATACGTTCACCGCCCCGTCGACTGAGATCGCCGCGGTGATCTCGATCGACCGGCCGGAAACGACTGCGGAACACACGATGGTCGTGGCCTCCGATGTGGCGAGGTCCGGACACGTCACATCGGTGACCGCAGCCGGGTCATCGGGCACGATCGCGGCAGGAATGGCCGTTTCGAGAGTGCGAGTGTCGAATCCCGCATCGGGGCGACCACAGGCCGCGGCCGTCAGCGCCAGCACGAGCGTGACCGCGCTCAGACGAAGGTGAGCCACGCGACCAGGCCGGCTTGACCGAGGTGATAGGTGATCATCACAAGTTTCCGTCCGCCGGGGGTGGGGCCCACGAATCGACCCCAGCCGAGCAACGCATCCGACACGAAGAACGCCGCCCCACCGAGAGCGGCGACGAGGACTGCGGTCGAGGCAGCCGCCACCGTCGTGGCGGCCAGCGCGCCCATGTAGACGATCACCGCGATCGTCAGCGTCCGATTCTGGGCGCTGACCGCCCGAACTAGAGGCGGGACGACCAGTGCCGCCGCCACGGCAACCACTGCCGCCGCCAGGAGGGCGGGAACCAACTGCACATGGCCGGCAAGGGCAATCACATAGAGCACATGGGCCACGAGAAACGAGAAGAGTCCCAGCTCGAATCGGGCGTCCGGTGTCATGAGCACCACGTCACCCACCAGCGATGCTCCCAGAGCCGAGATCACCAGCCCACGAGCCACGTTGTCGGGGGTGTCGACCGCCAACGCCACACCGATCAACGCGATTATCACCAGCGGCTTGGCCATGAACTCGATGTTGAGCCGGTCGGTCGCGACCGACCACCAGTCGACCAGCGCGATGAGCGCCGCCACGACGAGGAGTACGGCCGCCATGGTCGTCACCGCGGCGCTCGCAGACCGACAAGAGGGGTGCCGACGATCGTCGCGGAACGTGGCGTCATGTTGCGGCCGGGCCCGCTGAAACGACGGTCATCAATCCTGAATCGAGATCGCCTGCTTGGGGCAACGGATGACGCATTCCTCGACCTGGGGGCGGTACTCCTCGGTCGGATTCTCGTCGAGCACGTAGAGGAAGTCGTCATCGCGCACCTCGAAGATCCCGGGAAGTATCCGCATGCAGATCGCGTTGCTCTCGCACCGGTCGTAGTCAACGACGATCTTCATGGGATCACCCTTCTCCTTCGGCCCACCGATCGACGGCCGACGTCATCATGCCTCATCGCCATCCGGGTCGTGAACTCTCCCGGTCAGCCCACCCGATCGGCCAACGCCGCCAGCTCGTCGAGCATCGGAATGACCACATCCGACCCCGAAGAAGGAATTCGGAAGACAGCCCGCGAGATGCCGTGGTCGCGATATCGGGCCAGGTCCTCGAAGTCGACGGGCGCTCCGTAGCAGGAGACCTCGATTTCGGATCGGTTGCGGCCGAAACGGGCCGCTTCGGTGTCGAGTGCACCAATCTGATCGAGAAAACCTCCGCCGAAACCGATCGGAATCCAACCGTTGCCGTAGCGGGCGGCGCGGCGGGCACCCTGCGGCGCCGCCCCACCGACGTGGATCGGAGGATGGGGCCGTTGAATCGGCTTCGGCTTCGACCAGACCGGATCGAAATCGACCAGGTCACCGTGGTACTCGGCCGGGTCATCGGCCCAGATCGCCTTCATCGCCTCGATCCGTTCACGCATGAGCTTGAAGCGTCCGCCAAAATCGGTGGTGCCGTGGTTGGCCATTTCCTCGGCATTCCAGCCGGCTCCGATTCCGAACAGGAATCGGCCACCCGACAGTGTGTCGAGACTCGCCACCTCCTTGGCGGTGATGATCGGATCGCGTTGGATCACCAGGCAGATGCCTGTGGCCACCTTGAGTGTGGCCGTGGCCGTGGCCGCCGCGGTCAGCGCCACGAACGGGTCCATGGCTTCGTAGTAAACGCCGGGCAGTTCGCCTCCGCCGGGGAAGGGGCTGACACGACTGGCCGGAATATGGGTGTGCTCGGCCACCCACAACGACTCGAATCCGCGATCCTCGGCCGCCTCGGCCAACTCGGCCGGGTGAATTGCCTCCGCGGTCGGAAAGATCGCCAATCCGTATTTCATGTTCGGACCTCCTGCTGGACGATAATCGGGGTGCTGGTGGGCGGGTCAGGCCGCCGCGACCCTCTCACTCACCACGCGGCTCGAACCCCCCGGCTTCATCGACACACCGTAGAGGCAGTCGGCGGCCTCCATGGTGCGCCGCTGATGGGTCACGAGAAGCATCTGAGCGTCAGCGCGGAACTCTTCGACCAGCGACAGGAACCGGTGGAGGTTGACGTCGTCGAGTGCCGCCTCGACCTCGTCCATCACGTAGAACGGCGACGGACGGCTCCGGAACACGGCGAAGAGGAACGCCAGGGCGGTGAGGGTTCGCTCACCGCCCGACAGCAGGGACAGCTTGCGGATGTTCTTTCCCGACGGCTTGGCCGAGATCTCGACGCCGGTGTTGAGCAGATCGCCGGGGGTGGTGAGTGATATCGAGCCGTCCCCGCCCGGAAACAGTGTCTCGAAAAGCTGGGTGAAGTTGACCGACACGTCGGCGAACGCCGACGCGAACACGGTGGCTATCTCCTCGTCGATCGAGTTGATCACCCGGGAGAGTTCCCGCCGGGTGGAGCGTATGTCGTCGAGCTGCCCCTGCAGGAACTCGTGACGCTCCTGCAGGGCCGAATGTTCCTCGAGGGCCAAGGGGTTGACCGGGCCCATGATGTCGAGTTCGGATTCGAGCATCTCAATGCGGCGACCGGGTTCGATGCCATCGTCGGGGGGCGGGCAGGGAGCCGACATGGCGACGTCGGGAGTGAGACCGTGTTCGGCCCTCAGTCGCTCGACCACCGACTGAAGGGTGGTACGGAGCTCAGCCTCCTCGACCTCGGCTTGGGCTTGTCCGGCCCGGAGACCCTCGAGTTGCCTGTCGGCTCGGGAGCGGTCGGCCCGCAACGAGTCGAGACGACGAGTCGTCTCCTGAACGGCCTCCGACTGTCGGCGACGATCCTCACGGGCCGTGGCCAGGCGGGCTTCTGTAGCGGCGACGCGAGCGACAACCGATAACGACAGCGCCTCGATCACTGCGGCGCGGCGATCAAGCGAGTTCCGCAGCCCGGCGGCGGCGTCGCGTTCGGTGGCATCGCGTTCGAGCCGGGTGTCGATCTCTTCGATGCGGCGAAGGAGCGAGTTCCTTCTCGCGTCCAGACCCGCCGCCCGCACCTCGATGTCGGTGCGCGACGAACTGATGGCCCTGGCACGCTCCTCGAGATCGGACCTGGCCACGGCCAGTCGGCGTCCCTTGTCGAGTAGTTCCGTCTCTTCGGCCTCGAGCACCGGAAGTTCGGCCCTGACCATCTCGGCTCGCTCGGTCTCGCGACCGACACGGACCGTGAGTTCGTCGAACCGGGGAGCAAGAGCCTCGGCCTCGGCGGCCATCTCGCGACGATCGGCCTCGAAGCGGGCGAGGGCGTCGGTCGAGCCCGCCAGACCCGAAACGACCCGGGCGAGCTTTTCGGCCAGGCCCCGGGTCCGCTCCTGACGGTCGACGACTTCGGTGGCGCGGGCGGTGAGTGCCTCGGCGGCTTCGTCGCAGAGAACGCTGGTCGAGGCGAGGTTGGCCACGGCCTCGGACAGAGCCGCTCCGGTGGCACCGTTGGTACCGCCGCCGATCCGCCATCCGGTGGGCGAAAACCGGTCTCCTTCGAGGGTGACGACGGTGATGGCGGGGTTGGAGAGGGCCATTTCAGCGGCGGTACGCCAGTCGCCGGGAGCAACGACGACATCGCCCACCAAGCGGTCCAGCAGATCATCCACTCCGGGGTGGGTGCCGCTCACATGGTCGCGGACGCGATCCTCGGTGGTGGGCGACAGTGTCGAGCGGCCGATACCGAGAGCGAGAACAGCACCCGCCCCGTCGCCTTCGCTCAGCATCGACAACGCGGCGCGGGCCGCCTCCCGGTCACGGACCACGACCGCCCCCAGCGCATCGCCGGCCGCCGACTCGAACGCGGCCTCCCAACCGGGGTCGACCGCGACGAGGTCGAGCAGTGAGCCGAGCATTCCCTCGATCCCGTCGAGACGCTGTGCTCCGGAGCAGGCCCGAGCATCGTCGAGGGCCAACTCCAGCGCCTCCCGGCGGGCCGCCCAACGATCGAGTTCGGAGGTCAGCTCGGTAAGATGCCGGGCGGCGGTCCGGTGAGCCGACTCGGCCACGGCGAGTGCGGTCTCAGCGGCCTCGGCCGCCGCAACCAAGGGTTCTTCCTCGTCGCGCAACGCTTGGGCCTCGGCCCGCCGCTCAGCCGCGTCGGCCTCGAGCAGACGACGGCGGTCGGCCAGCACCCCGAGTCGTGACTCGAGGGTCTGCAACTCGTGCCGGCCCCCCTCGATGGCAGAATTGAGGGCTCCCAGTTCGCCGCGGAGCTCGTGGGCCCGGCCGCTCGGCACGGGCACGCCGTCGCCCCAGTCGACCGAGAAACGTTCGCGATCCTGCTCGAGTTGCGACTCGGCGCCGGTGAGTCGCCGCAGCTCCGGCTGCAACAGCGCCAGTTGTTGCTCGACCCCATCGAACTCATCGCGACAGCGCGCCCCCTCGCTTTCGAGATTGGCGATCACCGCCCGGTCGGTGAAGGCGGAACGCTCGCGCTCGACACCCCGGCGCCGCTCGACCAGAACTGCGGTGAGGCCACGGCCGCGTTCACGAAGCGATTCGAGCCGCACGAGAACGTCGCCGAGATCGTGACCGCCCTGCGTGGACAGTCGATGTTCGTTGTCGGTGATCTCGGCCGAGATCCGATCGAGTTCCTGTCGGGTGGATTCCACCTTGGCGTGGGCAATCGCCTTGGCCCCCGAAACCTGGCCGAGACGGCCCTTCAGGTCAGTGATCTCGATGCCCGCAGCATGGATACGCAGAGCAGTGAGTTCCCCGACGAGATCGCCGTGGCGTCGGGCGGCCTCGGCCTGCTTCTCGAGCGGCCGGAGTTGACGGCGGACCTCGCGCATCAGGTCCTTGACGCGGATGACATCGGCGTCGGTGGACGTGAGCCGGCGCTCGGCCCGGTCTCTGCGCTTGCGGTACTTGAGGACCCCCGCTGCCTCCTCGATGATGGCCCGACGGTCCTCGGGATGGGCGTTGAGGACGGCATCGATCTGGCCCTGCGACACGATGACGTGCTGTTGACGGCCCACGCCACCATCGGAGAGCAATTCGGTGACATCAAGCAGGCGACAGGGAACACCGTTGATCGAGTATTCCGACTCGCCGGTGCGGAACAAGGTACGGGTGATCTTGACTTCACTGAACTCGACCGGGAGCATTCCGGAGTGGTTGTCGATGGTGAGGGAGACCTCGGCTCGACCCAGAGCCGACTTGGCGTTGGTGCCGGCAAAGATCACATCGTCCATCTTCTGGGATCGCACCGCGGACGGGGCCTGCGCCCCGAGTACCCACGCAATGGCATCGACAACGTTGGACTTGCCGCTTCCGTTGGGGCCGACGACGACGGTCACACCGGGCTCGAGATCGATCGAGGCCTTGTCGGCGAACGACTTGAAGCCCTTCAGAGTGAGGTTCTTGAGGTACACCGAATCTCCCGAGTCGGCCGCCGGTTCATCTGACCCACGAACGGCTCACCCCGGAATCTACCAATCGGAACTACACCCGTGTAGTACCAACCTTGGGGAAAGCCTGGGGAAATGGTGTGGATTCGCCGTATCGGGCACCGAACGGGCACCTGAACGCCGCAATCAGACCTGGGTCGTGCAGAAATACGTCCACGAACCGCCGAACTTCACCCGCTTGACCGGACGCCGACTACGACCACTCAGATCGCCCTGCTTGCCCCAGACCTCGAGGTGTTCACCGTATTCACCGGGCTTGCCGAACGGGTCGACGAACGGTCGGGCGGCGGTGGAGGTGCCGCGATGCTTGATCGCATCGTGGAGAGTGCCGACCACCGCACGATGCAACCGACGGATTTCCTGACTCGACAACGAATCACTGCTCCGGTTGTAGCGCAAGCCGGCGTGGTAGAGGATCTCGTCGGCATAGATGTTGCCAATTCCGACCACGAAGGTGGGGTCCATGAGCAGCGTCTTCAGCTTCGTGGCCCGCCGGAGCAGCACCCGACCGAACGCGGTCCACGACACGGGTTCATCGACCGGATCGAGCCCGTAGTTCTCGATCTCGGGGATCTCCTCGGCTAGGGCATCGGAGTCGATCACGAACACGTTGCTGGTGCCCTCGGCGTCGACCAGACGAAGTTGACCGTGCTGGGTGAAGGTCATCACGATCTCGGTGTCGGGGTCCTGAGCATCCTTGTTGGCGTGACGTCGCAGTGAACCCGAGGAGCCCAGATCGACGACCATCGTCGACTCGGAGTCGAACGCGACGAGCAGATAGAGGCCCACACGGCCCACACCGACGATTTTCCAACCCGGCAACTGCTCGGCGAATGACTTGCGGGTCTTGTAGCGCCCGAGCACCTTCATGCTCGCCGCCTCGACCAACTTCACCCTCTTGCCAACGAGATCCTTGTCGAGGTCGCGCCTCACGGTTTCGATTTCAGGTAATTCGAACATCATCGATCTCCGTCTTTCGGTGTGGATGCATGCCATGCGTCGCGGGCGGCACGCTGCTCGGCCTCTTTCTTGGAGCTGCCGTCGCCCCGGCCCGTGACCACGCCATCGAGTCGGACCGTGGCATGGAATCGCTTGTCGTGCTCGGGCCCGGTGGATGTGATCTCGTAGAAGGGTGGATCGAATCCCTCGCCGGCAGCCATCTCCTGGAGACGTGTTTTGAAATCGCCCGCGCCCGGCCGACGTGCCGCCTCGTCGATCTGGGCCTCGAATTGGCCGAGCACGAACTGCCGGGCCGGGTCGATCCCGCCGTCGAGATAGATGGCCCCGATCACCGCCTCCAACGCGTCGGCGAGTATCGATGCCTTCGATCGGCCGCCCGAAGCGTCCTCTCCCCTGCCCAGCCGCAGTCCCTCGCCCAGCCCGAGCGCCTCACCAATGATCGACAGGCTCGCCGCGCTGACCACGGAGGCCCTCGTCTTGGCCAGCTTGCCCTCGGGCCGCTCCGGGAACCGGTCGAAGATGTAGTCGGTCACGACCAGGCCGAGAACGGCATCGCCGAGAAACTCCAGACGCTCGTTGGAGGGCTCCCCCGGATGTTCGGCACACCATGATCTGTGGGTGAGCGCGAGTACGAGACGGTCGGGATCGCCGAACCGATACCCAATCCGGCTCTCGAGCGAGTCGGCGGAGACCAACGTCGACAGCGTCTCAGCCCAACTTGGCGACGACGTAGTCGACTGCGTCGCGGACGGTCAGGAGGTCCTCCAGATCTTCATCGTCGATCCGGAAACCGACGGTGCGTTCACCGACGTCTTCCTCGATCGCCTCGACCAGCTCAATCAGAGCCAGCGAATCAGCATCGAGGTCACCCTGGAAGGCGTCGCCTTCGTTGATCGAGCCGGGTTCGATCTCGAGAATGTCGGCCAGGCGCTCCTTGATCATGGAGAGAACCTCGCCGCGCCCCATCGGGGGCTGGGATACATGAGTTTCCGCAGGCATGACGCTTCCTGTCTCGTTGCCGTTGCCGCTGACCTTACAGCCCACGTCAACTTGTGCGCTTGTGAATCGGCGCGCGAGTGGGTGTCCAACGGCCGGCCGCGGCGGTCGTGAGGTGCTCCACCATCGAGGCTTGCACCAGATCGGCCGCGATCTTGACGGCGTTGACGATCGCGGTTGCCGAACTCGAACCGTGCGAAATCACGCACACACCATCGACCCCGAGCAGCATGGCGCCGCCGGTGGAGTCGGGGTGGAGTTCGGCGACCATCGAGTCGAGTGCCCCGCCGAGGGCTTCACCGGCAGCCCGTGTCCGGTCATCGGTGTCGATGGCCACCAGCAGGCGACCGATCAACGACTTCATGGCGCCTTCGAGAGTCTTGAGGGTCACGTTGCCGGTGAAGCCGTCGGTGACGATCACATCGACATCCGGGGTCATGATGTCGCGGCCCTCGACGTTGCCGATCCATTCGGCACCGGTGGCGGCCGCCCACTCCGGCTCGGACAGCAGCTTGAAACATTCCTTCACGAACGGACTGCCCTTGCCCGCTTCCTCGCCTATCGACAGCAGGCCGACACGAGGAGACCCGATGCCGAACCGGTCACGCGCGTAGACCGCCCCCATACGGGCGAACTCGACCAGCCAGGCCGGCCGACACTCGGAGTTGGCTCCGGCGTCGAGAAGCGTGGTGGGCGTGTGGCCGGGTACCGGAATCGGAGTGGCGATGGCCGGGCGACTGATGCCTTTGATGCGGCCCATCCGCAACAGCGCCGACGCCATGGCGGCGCCGGTGTTACCGGCGGAGACCATGGCCGACGCCTTGCCGTCGCGCACCGCCTCGGCGGCGCGCACCAGAGACGAATCCTTCATACGCCGTACGCTGGCGCCGGGCTCGGCATCCATGGCGATGACCTCGCTGGCTGCGATCACATCGAGGTCACCCGTGTCGGGTAGATCCCCGGGCCGGCCCACCAGCACCACCGGTATGCCCAGTTCCTCGGCGGCGCGGCGCGCGCCGGTGACGATCTCGTCGGGGGCACGGTCGCCGCCCATAGCGTCGACCGCCACGGGAAGCATCGACTCAGTCGACCTCGATGGCCTGGCGACCGCCGTACCAGCCACAATTGCCACAGGCACGGTGGGGACGCTTGGTGGCGCCGCAGTGAGGGCAGGCGCTGCGCGCCGAGGTACCGACGGTCCAAGCGGAAGCCTTACGGCTTCTGCTCTTGGACTTCGACATCTTCTTCTTCGGGACTGCCATGACGCGTTCCTGGTATCAGATCGGGCGAACACGCAAGGCTACCGACACAACCCACCGACGGCACCCCCCGATCGGGCGCCGCGACGGGTGCCCGACACGTGGATGTTTCGGCGGCCGGACCTCGTCGGCTCAGTCCGGACGCCTCGGATCGTCGAAGCTCAACCCGTCGAGGATCGCCCAGCGCGAATCACCGCTCGGCCGTCGGTCGTCGGGCGCCCCGGTCGGGAAACGATCGGGTTCGGGCCCACGACAGGATTCCTCACATAGTGGAGCGAGGGGCAGGGCGAGCAGAACGGCCTCCCTTACGGCCGGGGCGAGATCGATCCGCTCGTCGGTTATCGGCCACGTCTCGCCCTCGGTGGGCTCTGCTTCGAAGATCTCCCTGATCTCGACTCCGATCGTACCCTCGACCCGGGTCAGGCAGCGGCGGCATGGCCCGGTCCACCGGGCACTCACCGTCCCGGAGGCGGCCATGCCCTCGGCGACTGCTTCGACCACCAAATCGACATCGGCCGAACAATCGACCACTTCGACGTCTCCGACGAGCGCGGCGCCGATACCGACCCTGGCCACGACATCACGCCGAATGACCGCGCGACACTGGATGGTGACCACATCGACGATCAGACCGTCGGGATCGATCAATCCTGGTCCTGGTCGAAGAAGGCATCGTCGGACGCGGCCTCATCGGCAGGTGCGGGCGGTTCGATCCCGGGTCCACGCGCTCCCTGCAGCCGGGCACGGCCGGAGCCGACGGTGCGCAACGTTCGCTGGAGAACAACCTCGAACCCTCCGAGTTTCTGATCACACCAGTCCTCGGTCTCCAGACGAAGTCGGCGGGCCTCGGCGTCGGCGTCGGTTACCACCCTGCGGGCGTGCTCGGCCGCGGCTTTCACCACCTCGGTTCGCTGCACCATCTGCTCGGCTCGGGCCCGGGACGTGGCGATGATCTCGTCGCCTTCCTGTTGCACACGGGCCAGAAAATCGTCGCGCTCCTTCAGTAGCCAACGGGCGCTGCGCAACTCGTCGGGGAGTCCATCGGCGGCCGCCCGCAAGAGTTCCGACAGCTCGTCCTTGTTGACCATCGACGAGGCCGAGAGCGGCACCGGTCTGGCCGCCTCCACGATCTCGATGGCCTGGCGGAGAAGCAGTTCGGCCTGGGGAGCGCGGTACTGCGGAGGTGGGGTCACATCTCCTCCGGAATCCGTGTCGGTCACCCGAACTTCTCCTTCATGCGTCGGGCCACCGGCGGCGGCACCATGCTGGTGATGTCGCCCCCGAAGCGGGCGAAATCACGAATGAACTTCGACGCGAGGAACGAACTGCGCGAAGCCGAGGGGATGAACACCGTGTGGACCCCCGACACCGAGTTGTTCATCTGCGCCATCTGGAGTTCGTTTTCGAAATCCGACACCGCCCGCAGGCCCTTGATGATGAAATCGGCGTTGACCTGGCGGGCCAGATCGACCACAAGGGAAGAAAACATCGTGATCGAGACATTGGGGAGATGGTTGGTGGATTCGACCAGCATCTGCTCGCGCTCGGCCAGATCGAAGAGGCCATCGCCCTTCTGCGTGTTTCGCATCGCCGCCACGACAACCTCGTCGAAAAGCGTCGACGCGGTCTCGATGATCTCGACGTGTCCGTTGTGGATGGGATCAAACGATCCGGGATACAGAACGCGAGCCAATTTAGTCACTCCCCGGCTTGTCCCGTGGCGGTTGCGAGCACCACCACGGTAGCGCTGTAGCGACGGGCCCGGTGAACTTCCCAATGGGCGGGTACCTCGATCTCGCGGTCGGATTCGATCACCACCACGCAGTCGCCGACCCGGCCGAGGAGGTCATCCCACTCGTCGAACGCGTAGGGCGGGTCGAGAAGCAGGAGATCAACCGGGCCGGCCCGGTCGAGATAGCCGGGCCCGTCGGCGGAGATCACGGTCGAACGGTCGTCGAAGCCGAGCGATTCGAGATTGCGCTCGATGACCTGCCGAGCCCGCCGTTCCGACTCCACGAACGTCGCGGAAGCCGCCCCGCGTGACAAGGCCTCGATTCCCAATGCCCCCGACCCGGCGAACAGATCGAGGACCCGGGCACCCTCGATCGCTCCGAGCGAGTAGAGCGAGTTGAATATCGCCTCGCGTACCCGATCGGCGGTCGGACGGGTGGTGGTGCCGTCGGGCACCTCGATTCGACGGCCCCCGGCGCGTCCCGACACGACCCTCACCTCGACTCACCCGCAGCCGCGCTCGGCACAACAATCCTCGACACAACCGACATCGCAACAGTCTGGCGTGTGTCACGGTACGGTCCACACCGTGACCGTGGCAAGGACGATCGTCTGTGTCGACTGTGGTGGGGACTGCCGCCTGATCACCCACCAACCCGACGAGGGTTTCGCCCCTGGTGACATCGTCGCCTATCGATGCCGCGACTGCCTCGACCGCTGGGACCTCGAGGTCGTCGCCGAAGACCTCGATGACGGCCGACCCGACTGACCCGCCCGGTTCCACCCGAGCATTCCGGGGCGACCGGTCCCTCGTCGGTCAACCCTTCATGAGGAAGTCGGCCTCGTCCTCGGCCAGCAGGAGGTCGATCTCGTCGCGCAGCCCGGGGTGGTCGTCGAGTTCCGGGTCGGAGTCGATGATCTCGAAGGCGACAGAGCGCGCCGACTCGACCCATTCCCGGTCGCGGCGCAACGAGGCGAGCTTCAGGTCGCTGCGACCCTTCTGGCGCTCCCCCATGATCGTGCCCTCACCCCGCAGGCCGAGGTCGACCTCGGCCAGATGGAACCCGTCGGTGCTGGCAACCAGGGCATCGATACGAGCCGCCCCATCAGGGGTTGCGGGATCGCCCACCAGGTAGCAGCGCGAGGCATGCGTGCCACGACCCACACGACCGCGGAGCTGATGCAACTGCGCCATACCGAATCGGCCGGCGTCGAGCACGACCATGATCGTGGCGTTGGGTACGTCGACGCCAACCTCGATCACCGTGGTGGCGACCAGCACATCGATCCGGCCCTCGCGAAAGTCCGACATGGTCTCCTCCTTGTCATCGGGGGCAACCCGGCCGTGCAGCAACCCGACCCGGAGTCCGGCCAGTTCTTCCCCTGCCAATCGCGCGTGGGTCTCCTCGGCGGAACGGACATCGAGCGATTCGGATTCGTCGATCAGCGGGCACACGACGTAGGCCTGGCGGCCCTCGGCCACCGACTCACGAATGTCGGCCCACACCGCCACCTCTTCGAGATCGGTGCGAGCCCAGATCGTGTCGATCGGGGTCCGGCCCGGTGGGAGTTCATCGAGCACCGACACGTCGAGGTCACCGTAGACGGTCATGGCAGCGGTGCGGGGAATCGGTGTGGCGGTCATGACCAACACATCGGGCGCCGCGCCGGTCTCACCCTTCTCACGAAGCGCGGCCCGTTGTTCGACCCCGAACCGGTGCTGTTCGTCGATCACGACCATGCCCAACGAGCGGTATTCGACCCGGTCCTGAATCAGCGCGTGGGTACCGATGACGATATCGACCCGACCCGTGGCCAGATCGGCGAGTATCCGACGACGATCGGCCGTTCCCACCCGACTGACCAACAACTCCACTCTGAGTGGGCGCTCCCCCATGAGGCTCGACGGATCGGCAACCGACAGATCGGCGAGCATCCCCGTGACGGCGAGGTGGTGCTGTTCGGCGAGCACCTCGGTCGGGACCATGAGGGCGCCCTGCATGCCGCCCTGGACCGCCACCAGCAGGGCAGTGACGGCGACGACCGTCTTGCCCGAGCCGACATCGCCCTGCAGGAGTCGGTGCATGGGCCTGGGTAGAACCATGTCGGAGTACATCTCGTCGATGGTCCTGAGCTGAGCGCCGGTGAGAGCAAACGGGAGCCGCTGATGGAACGCCTCGACCAGTGGCCCGTCGACCCGGTGGACGACCCCGGCGGTTTCGCGTTCGATCCGACGCTTGCGCCGCACCAGTTCGAGCTGGACCCGAAGCAGCTCGTCGAACACCAGCCGTCGGCGGGCCTCGGCCTGCTCGGGCATCGATTCCGGATGGTGTATGCCGTTGAAGGCTGCCTGGCGATCGATGAAATCGAAATGGTCGAGCACACGGCCCGGCACCGGATCGGCCAGCCCGCGAGCCCGGCAGCGGGCAAGCGCCTCGTCGATGAAGGAGGCGAGGTCCCAGGTGTGAAGGCCCGCCCTTTGCGATTGTGGGTAGACCGGGATGATCCGGCCGGTGCGGTTCCCGACCAGATCGACCACCGGGTTCGACATCTGTCGCCGCCCCCGGTAGAGCTCGACCTTTCCGTAGACGATCGCCTGGGTGCCCTCGCTCAGTTGCCGTTCGCGCCACGGCTGGTTGAAGAACGTGAGAGACAGGCGTCCGGTGCCGTCGCCGAACTCGACGTTGGTGAGGGTGCGACGGTTGCGGATCCGTCGCGAGCTGACCCGACGGACCTCGCCCAGCACCGTGGCCTCCTCTCCGACCTCCAGTTCCTCGATACGGGCCTGTCTGGTGCGATCGAGGTAGCGGCGCGGATAGTGCTGGAGCAGGTCGAGAACGGAGACTATTTCCTGGCCGGCGAGCGCCTTCGATTTCTTGTCGCCGACCCCGCGGAGCCGCCCGACCGGGATCTCGGACAGGTCACCGAGCGTCAGCGGAGGATCACCGACCGCCACACCGCCCCTATTCGAGACCGAAGTAGTAGGGGTAGAGGGGCTGGCCGCCGTCGTGGACCTCGGCCTCGATCTCGGGATGGTTGACCCCGAGCCACTCGACGATCCGTGCGGTGACCTGGTCGGCGGCATCACGGCCACCGATCACCGTGAGCAGTTCGTGATTATCGTCGATGATCACGTCGAGCAGACCCGTCACGGCCTCGAACATGGTCGGAGCGACGCTGCAGATGCCGTCGCGACAGACCCCCAGCCAGTCACCGGTGGCGATCGGCCCGACATCGCAGACCGAATCACGCACGGCCCGCGTGACCTCGCCCGCCACGACATCGCTCGCGGCCCGGGTCATGGCGGCCGCGTTCTTCTCGGCCGAGATCTGGGGGTCGTAGGCCATCAGCGATGCCATGCCCTCGGCGATCCCTCGGGTGGGCACGACCCGAACCGTGCGACTCGTCTGGGCGTCGACCTGCTCGGCCACCGCGATGATGTTCTTGTTGTTGGGCAGGATGACCACCTCAGGAGCCGGAGCCGACTCGACCGCGGCAACCAAATCGGCGGTCGACGGGTTCATGGACTGCCCACCGGTGACCACGGCATGGACACCCATCGAGCGCAGGATCGCCACCACCCCCACGCCGACGCCGACAGCGACGACCGCGGTCGGCACCGGCTCACCCGCGGCGGCATCGGGCACACCGCCGATCTCGGCCGACACCCATTCACGCTCCTCGACTTCCTCGAGCAGATCGGTGACACGAATCTGGTGGGGTCGCCCCACGGCGATGCCGGCCTCGATCGCGGTTCCGATGTCGTCGGTGTGGATGTGACAGTTCCAGATCCCGTCGCCCCCCACCACGACGATCGAATCACCGACCTCGGCCCATGCCGACCTGAAGGTGCCGATCGAGTCGTCGGGTACGTCGAGGAAGAACATCACCTCGTACCTGAGATCGGCGATCGAGTTGCCGTGCTCGTCGCCGGTGCGACCGACAGACTTCATCGGCGGCGCGGTCACCGTCGGCTCAGGTAACGGGCGATTGTCGACCACGTTGAGCGTGGCGTCGAGGAACAGCAGGAAGCCCGCACCTCCGGCATCGACCACGCCGGCGTCGGCGAGCACCCGAAGCAGTTGCGGGGTGCGTTGCAGCGAGGCGGAACCCTCGGTGTGGGCAGCCTGTAGCACGCCGAGCAAATCGGCTCCCTCGGCCGCGGCCGCCGCCGCCGCCTCGCTCGCTTCGCGGGCGACGGTGAGAATGGTTCCCTCCACCGGTTTGCCGACCGCGCCGTAGGCTCCCTCGGCCGCGGCCGCCAGTGCCTCGGCGAACACCGGTCCGTCGATCGACGGCTTCGATCCCACCACGCCGACAAAACCTCGGAGCATCTGCGACATGATCACGCCGGAATTGCCGCGTGCCCCCATCAACGATCCGTGGGCGATGGCGGCGCACACCGAGTCGAGATCATCACCACCCTGCTCGATTTCATCGACCACCGAACGCAGCGTGAGCGACATGTTGGTTCCGGTGTCGCCATCGGGGACCGGGTAGACGTTTAGGTTGTTGATCGCCTCCCTGTGTTCGACCAGAGCATCGCGAAAAACCACGATCAACGATCGGAGAGCGGCGGCATCGAGGAACGCTGTCGTCACGGCGAGGGATCGTACCGTTCCGACGTCGACCACGTTGCCCTCGGGCCGGTACGCTTCGCCCGATGCAGGGTGTGATCAAGAGCTACGACCCGGTGACCCATGACGGTGTGTTGATCAACGAGGCCGACCTGGCCGATGTCGATCTGGCCGAAGACGCCCTCGAGGGGTCGATTCTGCGCATGCTGCGGCCCGGGCAACGGGTCCGGTTCGACCTCGACTCCAAGGGCCTGGCCACGAGTCTGCGGCTGGGTTCCGAGGTCGACATGTCCACTCCCGAATTCTGACCCACTTTCCACGCGGGGGCGCAGGCCGGTCGGCCTGCGCCGGGCAACCGGCGCTCTCCGGCGGCACCTCGATCAGATCGCAGCCTTGATCCCGCGGCTCCGGTAGCCCTGGGACTCGAAGCGTCGGCGGAACCTGTCCCGCAGCGCGATGGCCGCGACATCGTAAGCCTCGGTGTCGCTCCACGTGGTTCTCGGCGACAGGATCTCCGACGGGACCCCGGGGCACGAGACGGGCATCTTGAGGCCGAGAATTGGATGCTCGACCACCTCCGTGTTGTCGAGTTCACCGGCGAGCGCGGCGCGCAGTATGGCACGCGTGTATCGAAGCGACATCCGCTTACCCACTCCGTAGGCGCCGCCGGTCCAGCCGGTGTTGAGCAGCACGCAGCGGGTGTGATGGCGCTGCATCCGATCGGCCAGGAGCTCGGCGTAGACACTGGGCCGACGCGACATGAACGGAGCCCCGAAGCACGACGAGAAGCTCGGCTCGGGCTCGACGACACCGACTTCGGTGCCGGCCAGCTTGGAGGTGAACCCCATCACGAAGTGGTACATGACCTCGTCGTGATCGAGGATCGACACCGGGGGAAGCACACCGAACGCGTCGGCGGTCAACAGCACGATCGTGTCGGGATGCGGTCCGGTCGCCCCGGGGGCCACATTGGGATTGCAGGTGAGCGGGTAGGCGAATCTGGTGTTCTCGGTGATCGACGAGTCGGACAGGTCAAATTCGTCGGGACGGGTGTCGGAGAGGTCCCGGTTGGGAATCCCGGGCACGTTTTCGATCAGCGTTCCCTTCATGGAAAGCGCCGCGGCGATCACCGGCTCGTCGTTCTTGTCGAGGTCGATGAGCTTCGCGTAGCAGCCGTTCTCGAAGTTGGACACACCGGTATCGGTCCAGACGTGCTCGTCGTCGCCGATCAGTTGGCGATCGGGATCCGCCGAGAGAGTCGTCTTTCCCGTACCACTGAGACCGAAAAGGATCGCACTCTCATTGTCGTCGCCCACATTGGCCGAGCAGTGCATCGAGAGTTGGCCCTCGCCGGGGAGCACGAAGTTCATGACCGTGAACATCGTCTTCTTGTTGACTCCGCAGTAGTCGGCGGGCCCGAGCACCAACGCCACCCGGCCCTCGATGTCGATGATCACCGCGCGATCGGAGCGGGTGGAGTCGCGGGCCGGGTCGCAGATGAACGATGGGACGTTGATGAGGGTCCAGCCCCGGTCGGACCTGTCGGAGTCGTCGCGGATCTCGCTCGGGAACATGACGTTGCAGAAATAAGCGTGGGAGGCATACTCGCCGACGAACCGGAACGGCTCGGCGAATTTGGTGTCCCAACCGCAGAACAGATCGGTGACGTAGAGCGTGGGCCGGGTGGTGTTGAGATGCCCCACGACCCTCGGCAGGAGTTCGTCGAAGGTCGCCGGGGCGAACTTCGCGAACCCGTCCTTCCACCACACCTCGTCGCTCACACTCTCCCGGTCGACGCAGTAGGTGTCGTTGACCGGACGCCCGGTGCACTCCGGATCGGTGTAGAAGACCAGCGGTCCGTCGACACCCAGCGACGTGGCGAACGCCTTCTGGGCATCACTCGGACCCCCGATGGTCACCCGGCCACGATCATTGGCCACCGCGGCATCGAACAGTTGGTCCTGGGTCAGACCGAAGGCCAGGTCCGGACCGGTGATGCCGAATGAACGCTGTAGTTGATCTGCCGCCGCTGAGGCTCTGGCCACGTCGGTCTCCGAGGTCGTTGCGGGCTCACCTGGATGACCCCCGTACCGGACGAACGTCGACCGGAGCGGCCAACCCTACAGGCAGCTGTCAATCGGCGACGGGAATCGGCTCGGCCTTGGCCCGGACCACGGCGAGCGGACATTTTGGGTGGTGGACCAGCGACGCCGCCACCGAGCCCATCACCAAGTGGAAGATTCCGCCATGGCCGTGGCTGCCGATGACCAGCAGGTCGGCGTCCTCGGCCGCGTGGGTGAGAACGGTCCTGGGGTCACCCCTCATGGTGACCGTATCGAGCCGACCGCAGTCGACGCCCGATCCACCAAGCGCGGCACACACCGAGTCGAGTCGCTTTCGTGCCGCCTCCTCGTAGGCGGCCGTACTGGGCACCATCGGGTCGTAGCCGTAGAGCACCGGCGTGTCCCAGGCTGTGATCACCTTCACGGGAAGCGGAGCCGGCACGTGCTCCAGAGCCCACCGCACGGCTCGATGGGAATTCTCCGAACCATCGACCCCGACGACGACATGCTGGAGCGGGTCCACCTCGGTGGACGATGGCACGACTATCACCGTGCTCTCGGCGTGGGCGGCGCATCCGGTGCTCACCGAGGTCATGAGCCAGTCGCGCATGGCGCCATAGCCTCGGGTGCCCACCACGATGAGATCGTCGGGGCCGGCACGGTGGATCAGGGTTGCCGCCGGCTCTCCTCTCAGCACCTCGGCCTCGACATCACGGTCGATCATGTCGACCGCCGTGGCGAGCTGTTCGCTCGCCATCGTCTCCATCTCCTCAACCGGAGGGACCGGATAACCACCCAGTGGCGATGGGAACGCCGACCACACCGGGAAGTTCCAGACCCGAACGGCGACAACCTTCGCATCGGCGGGCGCGAACACGGCCGCCCACCGCAAGGCCACCATTGATTCCGACGAACCGTCGACGCCGACAATCACGGTTGAGGCACTCATGACATCCACCTACCCATCTGATCGATTCATTGTTCTTCCTGACTCGATTGTCCGTCGCGAAGCGTCACTGTTCAAGTTGTTCCCACGCCAACCTAGACCACGCGGGCCTGGGGCCACGCTCAAACGCTCAGGTAGATGGCCCTGATACCCAGGCCCATGATCCACAGGCTGCCCAATCCGTAGAGCAGATAGATCCGGTCCCTCATCTCGTTTCGGTAGGCATAGATGAGGCCGATGCTGACAAAGGCCGAGAACCCGTAGAGCTGATGGCGATCAGGAGCGAGATTCTCGGAATTCTGAAGAATGACCCCGAGAATGACCTGCGCCACGATCACCAACTCGGCGACGATCACACCGATCCAGATCGACTTGTGTCGCAACCGGGGAAGGAAGTGAGCGGCCAACGCCCAGGCGCCGACCAGCCCGTTGGAGAAGACCAGGATCCAGGCGACTCCGCGATGCATCGACCGGACCGAAGCAACGACCTCGATCATGAAGGCGACCTGGAGACCTCTACCGAGTAGCTCCACAGTTCGGCCGAGATCGACACGGGGGCACGGCCCTCGCTGCCGCCTGCCTCGCGCGCACCACGGTGTCCGTGAGCGAACTGGGGAGACTCGACCCACCGCTCGAACGACTCGTCGCCGGCCCATCTGGTGATCACGAGCCAGGTATCGCGGTCGTCGGTGGGGCGAAGCAGCTCGAAACCCTCGAAACCTTCCATGCCGTCGACCGCCGCCGCCCGCTCCGCGAAACGGCGGGCGATCTCGCCACCGGCCTCGCCCGGCACGGTGATGGCGTTGATCTTGACGATGGTCATGGGCTCTCCAACGGTTCGAACAGGTCGGCGGAGTATGGCGGCCCGCCGGGCGTCGAACCTCGCAGGACGAACCACTCGGTGCCGAACGCCGCCAGGAACGCCTCGGGAGGCAACGCCATGAAGAACGACTCCTCGGTTATCTGAGAACGGTGCTCAGCCATCGTCCTGCGTTTGCGATCGATCACCGAGGACACATCGACCGCGTGGGTGATCATCGCCGCCGGGGTTCCGATGTCGGTCTCCCTGATCTCCTGACGCCTGGCCTCCACCTCCTCGCCGGCGTCGATCTCGGCCAGGGATTCGTCGTCGGCCAGCCAGCGCAGGAAATCGCGATTCATGGTGGCCTCGTAGACCAGGTCGACACCCGCCAGCTCGGCGGCTCGAACACCGACCCTGTGAACCTGAATGTGGTCGGGGTGGCCGTAGTTGCCGTGGTCGTCGTAGATGGTGACCAGTGAGGCGTTCTCCTCGAGGAGGATGTCGGCCAATCGGCGGGCGGCGTCCTCCACCGGGGTCTGCCAGAAACAGTCGGAAATCTCACTGGTTGCCTCGCCCGCCATGCCCGAGTCGGGGTAGCCGAGCATCTCGACGCGATGCACCCCCATCACGTCGGCAGCCTGCAACAATTCGGCGGCGCGCACGTCGGCGAGCGTGGACCCCTCGGGGATCGAACCCGGTGTGGGCTCGCCGAGGGCCCCGTCGGTCGCGGTGACCAGGACCACTCGGTGACCGGCCGCCGAAGCCAGGATCATCGTGCCGGCGGTCGAGATCGACTCGTCGTCGGGATGGGCGTGGAAGAAGACGGCGGTGGCCATGTCAGGCCACCGCGCCCGAGTCGCGCATCGCCGCGATCTCGTCGGCCCCGAAACCGGCCTCCGACAGAATCTCGTCGGTGTGCTGGCCGGCGTGGGGGGGAGGTCGTTGGATCGAGCTGTCGGTGCGACTGAACCTGGGTGCCGGCCGGGGCTGGACCACCCCCGCTACCTCGGTGAAGGTGCCTCGCGCCCTGTTGTGGGGATGCTCGGGGGCCTCTGACATCGTGAGTACGGGAGCGAAACACACGTCGCTCCCCGCCATGAGTTCGCACCACTCGTCACGGGTGCGGGTGAGAAAGATCGCCTTCAACTTCGCCTTCAACGCGGGCCACTCACTGCGACTCATCTGGGCGTCCCACTCGGGGTTGTCGAGACCGAGCTTGTCGCGCAGTTCGGCGTAGAACTGGGGCTCGATCGATCCGATCGACACGAACTTGGCATCGCCGGTCTCGTAGACATCGTAGAAATGGGCACCGGTGTCGAGCAGGTTGGTGCCGCGCTCGTCGTTCCAGATGCCCATGGCCCTGAAACCGTGGAAGAAGGTCATGAGTGCGGCTGCGCCGTCGACCATTGCCGCGTCGACCACCTGGCCCTCACCCGATGAGCGGGCTTCGAGGATCGCACACACCATCCCCAGCGCCAGCATCATGCCACCGCCGCCGAAGTCGCCCACCAGGTTGAGCGGCGGCACCGGAGCCTCGCCCCGGCGGCCGATCGACTCGAGGGCGCCGGCCAGTGAGATGTAGTTGATGTCGTGGCCGGCGGCTTGGGAGTAGGGACCGTCCTGGCCCCAGCCGGTCATGCGGCCGTAGGCGAGCTTCGGGTTGCGGGCGAAACACTCGTCCGGACCGATTCCGAGCCGTTCGGCCACACCGGGACGGAACCCTTCGATGAGACCGTCGGCCGACTCGGCCAACCGCAGCACTGTCTCGGCCCCGTCCGGCGACTTGAGATCGACTCCGATCGAGCGGCGGCCACGGTTCATGACGTCGGCGGGAGGCGCCGCCGGATCACCGCCTCGGACGTAGCCGGCCCGGTCGACGCGGATCACATCGGCACCCATGTCGGCCAGCATCATGGCGCAGAACGGGCCCGGTCCGATTCCCGCGATCTCGATGATTCTCACCCCGGCGAGTGGGCCCATTGGATGTCCTCCTGGATCAGGGGGACGACCCTAGCGCCACGCTCCCACCGCGACGAAGGTCGCCCGCTCAGGGGACGCGGCGGGCGATCAGGGAGGTGACAGCGCTCACCAACGGTGGCCACATCTGGGAAACGAAATCGTGGGACATCCCCTCGATCTCGAGAAGCTCCGCGCCCGGGACCAACTCGGCCGTGCGGCGGCCGCCGGAGATGTCGATGAGAGTGTCGTTCTCGCCGTGGACGACCAGGGTCGGCACGTCGAGCGACGCCAGGCCCGCCGCCCGGTCGCCGCTGCGCATGACCGCCGCCAGTTGACGTTCGCTGCCGCCCGGGGTGAACGAGCGGTCGTAGAGCGAGCGGAAGTAGTCCCGCATCTGCGTCTCGTCGAACCATTCGGGGTTCGACCATATTCGGCGTACCTCCACGTCGGAGGCAACCTGTTGGTCGATGGTCGCCGCCGATGGCCGCTGCAACGCGGCGAGGGCCTCGACCGTGGCCCCGCCGACATCGGTCTCGCCCGTGGTCGAACTCACCGACACCAGCGCGAGAGTGCGATCGGGATGGTCGATGGCCACGGTCTGGGCGATCATCGCACCCAGCGACATTCCCATCACCACCGCCTTGTCGACCCCGGCGTCGTCGAGAACGGCCACGACATCATCACCCATGTCGTGCAGCGTGTATTCGAGTTCGTCGGGCGTGGCGGACGAGAGTCCGGCGTCGCGGTTGTCGATGCGGATGACGCTGTGCCCACGGTCGACGAACGCCTCGCACAATTCCACCGGGTAGAGCAGCATCTGATTGCCGAGACCCGGCGTGGCGATGATGGTGGGGTCGGCGAGATCACCGAACGTCTCGTATTCGATCCCGATCCCGTCGTTGTCGGCGCGTGGCATGTCGACATCATCGCGTGGATGTGAAGCGCACCCGATGGACCGCTACAACTTCTCGAGGGCCTGCTCGAGATCGCCGATCAGATCCCCGACGTGCTCGATGCCGGTGGAGTACCTGACCAGGCCCTCGGGTATCCCGAGGAGTCGACGTTGCTCGGCACTGCACTCGACGTGGCTCGTGGTGGCCGGAACCCCGACCGTGGTCTCGACCGCACCGAGATTCGCGGCCCGGTGGGCGAGCCGCATGGCAGGAAGCATCCGCTTGGCCGCATCGAGGCCACCGTCGACGGCGAAGCTGAGCATGGCCCCGAAGCCCGCCATCTGATCGGCCGCGATCGCGTGCCCGGGATGGCAGGCCAGTCCGGGATAGTTGACCGACACGACCCTGGGATGGCCCTGTAGATACTCCGCCACGGTGGCGGCGTTGCGCGTTTGCTGCCCCACTCTCAGATAGAGGGTCTTGAGACCGCGTATCAGCAGGTAGGCGGCCATGGGGGACAACGCCGCGCCGTTGATCTCGCGGTAGTGGTACACGGTGTCGATCAGATCACGTCGGCCGATGACGATCCCGCCGAGCGCGTCGGCGTGTCCCCCGAGGTATTTCGTCGCGCTGTGAACCACCAGGTCGGACCCGAGCATGAGGGGGAGTTGATTCACCGGAGTCGCGAACGTGTTGTCGACCACGCTCAGCGCGCCGGCACGATGAGCCGCGGCGATCAGCCGTCGCAGATCGAGGACCTTGAGTGTGGGGTTGGTGGGTGTCTCGAGGTAGACGAGATCACAGCCCGCATCGATCGACCGCTCGATCGTGTCGTGATCTCCGGTGTCGAGGAGTTCGACCTCGATTCCCAGGGACGGGAGGAATTCGGTGAACAGGACACTCGTTCCGCCGTAGGTGTCCTTCACCGATACGACCCGTTGACCGGGATGCACAAGAGAGTGGAGCGTGGCCGAGATGGCAGCCATCCCCGATGCCGCCGATGTCGCGGCTTGCCCGTGCTCGAGAAGTCGCATCTTCTCCTCGAACACGGCAACCGTCGGATTGGTGTTGCGGCCGTAGATGTGCCCCTCGGCCTCTCCCCGTGCGACGGCCTGCCACTCGTCGATGTCGTCGTAGCCGTAGGCAACACTGTGAACCACGGGAACCTGGGTCGCGCCGCACATGAGAGACGACTCCTCGGCCCCCCAGACGGCGACCGTCGACGGGTCGAGCGTCTCCATCCTCGGGGTCGGTTCTGATGTGGTCATGGTCGGTTTCCGATCGGTGACTCGGGGTGACTCCCGAAGTTGGTCATGACGTGACGGAGGGTGTCGTGGCAGGCAACGAGGTCGTCGATCTCGACCCACTCGTCGATGCTGTGGATGCCGTGTCCGCCGGGCCCCAGCACAACAGCGGGAACCGATGCGGCGGCGAACAGGGCGGCGTCGGTCCAGAACGGTGCGCCGGTGATCGTCACCTCCCGACCGGACGCCATCAGTGCGGCCCTGGCCGAGCGGGCGATCGGCGCGTCGGCGTCGACCTCAAACGGTGGCCTCTCGATGACCCATTCGTGCCGGCATGTGACCCCGTCGGCCGTCCGCGCGTCGACCGTGTCGACCACCGCCGCGAAATCCTGCACATCGAATCCCGGAACGGTGCGGATCTCGATCGTCGCCGCGCAACGATCGGGAACGGTGAACAACTCGCGGCCTCCTTCGACCCGCGTCACCTGGATCGAGGGGGGGCCGAACAACGGATCGGTTTCGCGTTCGGCGAGGCGCGAATCGAGCTCGGCCAGTTCGGTGACGAGCCGGGCCATCGAATCGATGGCGTTGATGCCCTCCCGACGGTGACCGGTGTGGGCGGCCCGGCCGATGCAGGTGACGTCGAGAATACCGAAGCCGCGATGACCGGTGACGATGGCGAGGTCGGTGGGCTCGATGACGATCGCGGCGTCCGGATGCCAATGTCGGAGAATATGGGACGTGCCGATGCTGTCGGCCTCCTCGTCGCAGACGGCAGCGATCACGATGTCACCGGGAGGTTCGCCGGGGTCGAGTTCGGCCGCCGCGAGGAGCGCCGCCGCGAGGCCACCCTTGGTGTCGAGCACCCCTCGACCGTGGATCCGGCGATCGGTCACGCCGACCTCGAGCGCTTCGGGGACACCCCCGACGGTGTCGAGATGGGCGTTGATCATCAGGGTCGCCCCGTCGCCGCCCGCGATGACACCGACGACGTTCGGCCTCCCGGACGCCGGCCACTCGACGTGAACCTCCCAGCCTTGCGCCGTCATCCAGTTTCGTACGAACTCGCCCACTTCGGCCTCGCCGCCTCCGGCGGGGTCGAGGGTCGTGTTGACCGAATCGATGCGGGCCAGAGCCACAGTGAGATCGATCAGTTTCCGGCGCGTGCATGCTTCGGCGATCATGGAGTCGCCCCACTATAAGTGTGGCCGTCGGGGCCTCATCCAGGGGTGGGCGACGCCCGGGTAGCTTCGTCACGTGAGCGAGATCATCGACCAGGCGTTCGTGGACCTCTCGGCCCGGGAGTTTCACGATGTCCTACGACTTCGGGTCGATGTCTTCGTGGTCGAGCAACAGTGTCCCTACGCCGAAGTCGACGGCCGCGACACCGAAGGTCGCACCCGACACATCCGGATCAACGGTGACGACGGTCCGATCGCATACCTGCGACTGCTCGACGGCGGCGACAGCCGACGGATCGGCCGGGTGGTCACGCGACCCGACCACCGCCGCACCGGCTTGGCCCGAAGACTGGTCGGCCACGTGATCGCCCGTTACCCCGGCGAACTGGTGCTCGATTCCCAGTCGTACCTGGTCGGGTGGTACGCCGCTTTCGGGTTCGTGGCCACCGGCCCGGAGTATCTCGATGACGGCATCGCGCATGTGCCGATGCACAGGCCGGCCTCACTCGATCGGTGAGATCCGCCGGGGGTCGAGCACCAGCGATATCCGCTCGCCGACGATCACCTCTCGTACCAGCAGGAACACCAGGCGGGCCGAGCCGTCGATGGTCACCACCTCGACCTCGCGCCGCCCGCCACGAAACCGTGACGCGACGACGTCGGCCTCGAACGACGGCCGGTGATCGATGCGGGTGCCCCCCGGGTCGACCACCGTTGCCGCGTCCGGCAACACCACGACCCGGCCCGGCCCGACGGAAATCTCCCCCCACGGCACCTGGCCTCGCGCCCCCACCCCGACGATGTTGCGATGCCCCAGGAAACGGGCGACGGTCTCGGTGCACGGATCGGCCCATACCTCCATCGGCGGTCCGACCCGTAGGACCCGACCGGCGCCCATCACCACCACCTGGTCTCCGACCGCGAACGCCTCGTCGTGGTCATGGGTGACATGGACGGCCGAGATCCCGACCCGACGCAGCATCTCGGGGAGTTCGTCGACGAGGCGATCCCGCAGCTCGCGATCGAGCGACCCGAGCGGCTCGTCGAGCAACAGCAACCCGGGTGCCGGCGCCAGCGCGCGGGCCAGCGCGACCCGCTGCGCCTCACCGCCGGAGAGATTGGTGACCGTCCGTCGCTCGAAGCCCGACAGGCCCACCAGGCGCAACATCTCCGACACCCGCTCACGTCGCTCCCCGGAGCCGACCGCCTTCATCCGCAGGCCGAACTCGACATTGCGCCCGACATCACGATGGGGGAACAGGGCGTGATCCTGGAACATCATCCCGATGCCGCGCTCGTGGGGCCTCAGAGCGACGATGTCGGTGCCGTCGCGGACGATCCGCCCCGAATCGAGTGGCTGGAGGCCGGCTATCGATCGCAACAAGGTCGATTTGCCGCATCCACTCGGGCCGAGCAACACCACGGTTTGTCCGTCGGGAACGGTGAACGACACGTCATCGACCGCAACGAGTTCACCGAAACGAACCGTGGCCGACTCGATCGACAGCATCACATCCCCCCGTCGGCCGTGCCCCGGGCCGATTCGATCGCCACCACCGCCACCGCCACCACCGCCATCAGCACGACGGCCAGGGCCATCGCCTGGCCGCGCAGCGATGCGCCCGGGGTCGACAGGAGTCGGAACAACGCGACCGGTGCCGTGATCGTGTCGGCGCGGCGCGGCAGGAACGACGTCGCCCCGAATTCGCCGATCGACACCGCGAAAGCGAATCCTGCGCCCACCACCAGACCCCGCCCGCCGATCGGCAGGTCGATTTCGCGCCGCACCCGTGACGGTACCGCACCGAGCACCGCGGCCGCCTCCCGCAGTGACTCGTCGATACCACGAAGCACCGGGACCATCGTTCGTACCACGAACGGAATCCCGACCAGGGCGTGGGCGATCGGGATGATGATCCACGATGTGCGCAAATCCAAGGGTGGCCGGTCGAGGGTGATCAGGATCCCGAAGCCAATGGTGACGGCCGAGGTGCCCAGCGGGAGGGTCAGCCCGAGGTCGAACACCCGGCTGAGGACCCGGCGTCCGTGGACCACGACCAGCGAGGCGAGGCCGCCGACCACCACCGCCAGAGAGGTGGCCACGACGGCGTAGAGCAGCGAATTGCGCAGAGTCAACAGAGCCGGCACCGGAAGCCGGCGGGTCCGGTGGATCAGGGCACCGTAGTTGCGCAGCGAATAACCGTCGCCGACCGACAACGACCGCTCGACGAGCACACCGATCGGGGTCCCCAGGATCAGAGCGGTAGCCGCGATATTGCCCCACAGCCAGGCTCGACCGACCCGTTGCGAGACCCGATGGGCCTGCCGGGTGGTGATCGGCCGTCGCCGTTCGAGCATGGTGGTGAGCGCTATCAGGCCGACCACCGCAACCAACTGGACCACGGCCAGCGAGGCCGCGGTGGTCAGGTCGCCGCGGGTCACCGCGAACCGGTAGATGTCGGTCTCGATCGTGGCCCGCCGCGGTCCCCCGAGGATCAGGATCACGCCGAACGAGGTGAACGAGAACAGGAACACGATCGCGGATGCCGCGGCGATCGCCGGCCGCAGCCGCGGCAGCGTCACCTCGACGAACGTGCGCCAACGACCCGCTCCGAGGATCCGGGCCTGCTCCTCGAGGCGGGCGTCGAGCCCGGCCCAGTAGGAGCCGACCGTGCGGACCACGACCGCGTAGTTGAAGAACACATGGGCGGCCAGGATCGCCCACACCGTGCCGTCGAGGCGAAGCGCGCCGGAGTCGAGGCCGAACCTTCGGAACAATCCCTCGAACGCCCCGCCGACGACCACGGTCGGCAGGACGAAAGGCACCGTCACCAGCGCCCGTACCAACCTCCGCCGACGTTCCCCCATCCGTGCCACCAGCGATGCCATCGGCATGGCCACGGCCAGCGTGAGCAGGGTCGAAACCGCGGCCTGCCACACCGTGAACCAGATGACCCCTCGCTCACGCCCGGAGCCGAAAAGTCCCCCGAGCACGTGCAGGCCACCACCGACGAGCCCGGTCGACAACAGGTTGGCAACCGGGAAGGCGAAGAAGACGAGGATGAAGACGGCCGGCAAGGCGACCGTGAGCGCCTTGGCCGCCGTCCTCATCAACCGAGCACGATCTCGGACCAGCGGGCGGTCCATTTGTCACGGTTGGCCTCTATCGTCGCCGGGTCGAGCGTGAGCGGCGTATCGGTGACGGTGACATTGTCGAGGAACACCTTGGGCAGAGTGGCCGATTTGGTCACCGGGAAGACAAACATGTTGAGCGGCACGTCGTCCTGGAAGGTGGGCGTGAGCATGAAGTCGATCAGCGCCTGAGCCGCGGCCCGATGGGGTGTTCCCTTGAGCACACCGGCGAATTCGATCTGGCGGAAACACGAATCGGCCAGCACACCGGTGGGGGCGGTGTCGACCGGCGGATCGGCGTAGACGACCTCGGCCACCGGACTCGACGCGTAAGACACGACCAGCGGCCGGTCGCCGCCGCCCGCGGTGAAGTCGCTGTAGTAGGCGTCCTCCCATCCGGACGCGACCTTCACGTCGTTGGCCCGCAGGCCGGCCCAGTAACCCTCCCAGTCCTTGAACCGCACGATGGTGGCCAGCAGGAAGGCGAACCCCGGCGACGAGGTCTCCGGGTTCTCGACCACCAGCTTGCCCGCATACTCGGGCTTGGTGAGATCGGCGAGATCGGTGGGAGGCGCGGTGCCGAGCGCGTCGGTCCAGTAGTTCACGCAGACGTCGCCGAAGTCGATCGGCGTGACCCGATGTTGGGGATCAAGCTTGAACTTGTCCGGCACATCGGAGAGTGCCGGAGACGCGTACGGCTCAAAGAGGCCGGCATCGAGGCCCCGTTGAAGGAACGTGTTGTCGATGCCGTACATGACGTCGCCGACCGGGTTGCCGGCCGACAGGATCGCCTGACTGACCATCGTGCCGGCGTCACCCGATTCGAGGATGTCGACCTTGACGCCGGTTTGGTCGGTGAAGGCCTTCAGCGTCGAGTCGGAGAGCGCGAACGAGTCGTGGGTCACGAGTGTGATGGTGGTGCCCTCGAGGGTGTCGGCGGTAGTCCGGTTGGTGCTGCCACAGGCCGTGGCGACCAAACCGAGCGCGACGATCAAGGTGAGAACTTTGACGGTGGATCGTTTCATGTCTTCCTCCGCTGGAATTACCCAGATCAGGTTCCTGCGGGTCGACGACGCAGTGGTCGCCCTCTCAGCCCGGCTGCCCGAGCTCCCCGGATTCGGTTGTGGGGTGAACTATATCGCCCTCACGCCCGCTCCTCGATTCGACCTTGCCGACACGAACCCGTGACCCACCTGACCTACCCCCTACCCTCCATCCGGTGACCGCACTGCTCGCCATCGCCTCGGCTGTGATCATCGGCGGCAGCGATTTCAGCGGGGGGCTCGCCACCCGACAGGACTCGACGTTCCGGGTCACCGTTTGGGCCCAGCTCTGGAGCGGTCTGACCGCACTGGCCCTCGTGGGCCTCGTGTCGTGGTCGTCGGTCGCCACGGTCGACATCGTCGCCGGGGCGTTGGCCGGACTGTCGGGCACCTTTTCGTTCGTGTGCTTTTATGCCGCGCTGGGCCGAGGATCGATGAGCGTGGTCGCGCCGACGACCGCGGTGGTGGGCGCGGTGGTTCCGGTGCTGGTCGGGCTGGCGCGCGGCGAGTCGCTCGGATCGTCGACCGCCCTCGGCATCGTGGTGGCGTTGGTGGCGATCGTGTTGGTCACCCGGTCGGGTCACGACAACCGAACCGATTCGAGGGCGTTGGTCCTCGCGGTGGTGGCCGGGCTCGGCTTCTCGATCTTCTTCATCGTGCTCTCCGACACTCACGACGAGGCCGGGCTCTGGCCCCTCGTCGTGGCCCGGGCCGTGTCGATTCCGGCGGTGGCGGTGACCGCCCGCGTGGCGGTCGGTTCGCTCGTGCCCGTGTCCGGGCGTTCCCGCCGTCTCGCGGCCTACACGGGAATCACGGAGATGATTGCCAACGTGCTGCTCCTCGTGGCCCTGCGACGTGGGCCGCTGGCCGTGGCGTCGGTGTTCGGCTCGCTCTACCCGGTGACGACCGTCGTACTCGCGTGGGCGATCCTGCGCGAGCGGCTGGGCCGCAACCAGATCGTGGGGGTCTGCCTCGCCGTGGCGGCACTGGCCCTCGTGGCCCTCTGACCCTGCCGGCGGCCGTACCCATCACATGCGGTCGAGCAGCTCCTTCTTCTTGGCCTCGAACTCATCGTCGGTGAGCACTCCCTGGCGACGCAGTCGGTCGAGCTTCTCGATCTGGTCGGGGATCGATGCGGCCGGCGGAGTGGCCTCGCCGCCGCGGGCGGCCTGTGCCATGCGCTGTAGCTTTCGGTTCTCGAGGTTTTCGACCTGACGGTAGATCTCGTTTTGCACCAGGCTGGGCCGGCGGATGTCGGTGAACGTCTGACGCCCACCCTCCCCGGCCGATTCGATCCCGAGATCGCCGGCACCGATCACCCGTTCGAAGATCGTCTGGCTGAAGAACACGGTGTTGATCCTGTCGAGCGGAATCTCGATGCCGTGCTTGGCGGCGATGCCACGTCGGGAGATGACCCGCTCGGAAGTGACCACGAAGTTGGTGGTGGTCCACCTGATGTAGGTCATGCCGAACCAGCCGAGGGCGGCGAGCACCAGCAGACCGACGATGATGTCGATGGCCCGAAACCAACTGGTGGTGAGCGCCGCGATGCCCAGCACGACCGCCACGGCGAGCGTGGCCGCCGATGGTGCCAGGAACCACCAGTGAGGTCTCAGGTCGAGCACGAGATCCTCGTCGTCGGTCAGAAGTTGCGAGGGGAACGCCATGTCGGGATGGTAGACGCAGGAGCCACCGCGATTCTCTTCCTTCACCGTGAACCGACTGGGTAGGGTCGGGCCGTGAACCTCCGACCAGACGATCCCGACGGGCTCCTCGCCGGGCTGACCCCGGAGCAACACGACGCCGTGACCACCAAGGCCTCACCGTTGTGCATCGTCGCCGGGGCGGGTTCCGGCAAGACGAGGGTGCTGACCCATCGCATCGCCTGGCAGGCGGCGACGGGGATGATCGACCCCAGACGGGTGCTGGCGGTGACCTTCACACGCAAGGCGGCCCACGAGCTGCGCCGACGCACTCGCCGACTCGGTATCCGCGACGACATAGCCGCCGGTACCTTCCACTCCGCGGCCCTCGCTGTGCTTCGCCGCCACTGGGATGCCAACGCCAGGAAGGCACCGGAGCTGCTGACCAGCCGGCGGGCGTTCCTGGCCGTGATAAACCCGCGGCTCGATCGATCGACCGTGGCCGACCTCGACACCGAGATCGGCTGGGCCCGCGCCCGGCTGCTGACACCACAGCGCTACCCGCAGTCGGCGGCCGAGGCCGGGCGGCGACCGGCCCGAGGACGCGATTTTATCGCCGAGCACTACACCACCTACGAGGCCGCCAAGCGGAAGCGGCGGATGCTCGACTTCGACGATTTGTTGGCCCTCTGCCATACCACCATGCAACGTGACGAGAAGTTCGCGGCAGCCCAGCGCTGGCGACACCGACATCTCTTCGTCGACGAGTTCCAGGACGTCAACCCTCTCCAGTTCGCGCTCCTCGAGTCGTGGCTCGACGACTCGTCGACCCTGACCGTCGTCGGTGATCCCGACCAGGCGATATACGGCTGGAACGGTGCCGACCCCGAGTTCATCCGCGAGGTCGACCGCCACCTGCCGGGCACCACGATCGTCCACCTCCGCACCAACTTCCGTTCCACCCCCGAGATCCTCGGCGCGGCCGGCCGCGTCCTCGACCGCGATCCGCAGCCGGCCGTGAAACCGTCCGGCGACCAACCGTCGGTCAGCGTCCTCGAGGGAACCGAGGAGGCTGCTTCGGTGGCCCGTGCCGTGCGGGGCCGACATCGCCCGGGCGCGCCATGGAACCGCCAGGCGATTCTCGCCCGAACCAACGCCCAACTCCTGACCATCGGAAGGGCCCTCGAGAAAGCCGGCATTCCCACCCGAACCCGAGGCGACGCCGCGTTGTCGCGCCGACCCGAGGTCACCGACCTGATCGAAGGGTGGAATCCCAAGACCCCCCTCGCCGCGGTGCTCGCCGACGAGAAAGTCGAGTTGAGCTTCGGTGACGACACCGAGCCCGGGGCGATGATCGAGGCGTTCCTGGATCTGGCCCGGACCCACGTGGCACTCGACCCGACGGCTTCGGTCGGGGATTTCATGGCCGGCCTGCGCCGCGACGACCAGTCGTATCGTGCTGGTGATGCCGTCGAGTTGGCCACGTTCCACTCCGCCAAGGGGCTCGAATGGCCGGTGGTCCACATCATCGGCATGGAGCAGGGATACGTGCCGATCGCCTTCGCCCGGTCCCGGCGCGCGCTCGAAGAGGAACGCCGTCTGCTCCACGTGGCGGCCACCCGCGCCGAGTCGGAGCTCCATCTCTACTGGTGTCGCCGCCGGGCCAAGGGCGACTCGCTCGTGGAACGCGAGCCCTCGCCTTGGCTCGACGCGTTCATCACCGATACCGACGACACCACGGTTTCGATGCCCGACATCGAGACGATCCGGGCCACGCTCGCACCCGAAGTCGAGGCCGCTGACCGAGTGCTTCGTGCCGTGCCGGAGGCGTTGTCGGTGACCGACGAGACGATACGTCTTCGACTTCTCGACTGGCGTTGCCGCGTGGCCCGGGCGTCGCTCGTCGATCCGACAGCAATCGTCGCAGACGACGTGATCGACCTGCTGGTCAGCCGACGTCCCTCGAGCGTCGCGGAACTCCGCGAGGTCGGACTGCTCGGCCCCGGCCGGGCCCGACGTTGGGGCGCGGACGTGCTCGACCTGCTTCACGACCCAACCGAGCGTTGATCGACTCCCGGGACCTTCGCGCCGACCCCCGGCCGGGTCCGAGATTCAGGCGTGTGGTCAGCGAGGGCGGGCTACCAGCACGACGGTTGCGTCGCACGCCTCGAGCACCGTCTCGGCGGTATGGCCGATGAACGGTCGGCCATCGACATTTCTGACCCGAGCACCGAGCACCACGAGATCGGCGTTCTCGTCAGCCGCCACCCCGACCAGCGTCTCGCCTATCGAATCCGACTCCTTGATGACCATCCTCGGTTTGAGCCCCATTTCGGTGGCGAGCAGCTCCGCCGGCTTCATGAGCTCGTCGAGAACCGCGGCGACACCATCGTCGCGTTGCCGGGCGAACAGACGGGGCAGACGAGGGCCTTCGGGACGGGCAACATGAGTCAGGATCGGCTCGGTGCCGAGTTGGGCCGAGATACTGAAGGCAACCTCCTGAGCCGATCTCGACGATGCGGTGCCGGCCACCGGCACGATCACTCGGCCAAAAGCCGGCGGCAGGGGCCGATCGAGTCCTCTCGCCCGCCTGACTATCAACAGCGGTATCGGGGAGTGCAACAGCAACTGGTCGACCATCGGCGAGTAGAGCTGCCCCTCGTGGCGCTCGGCCACGCCGACGACCAGCACGCCGTAGCCGAGATGCGACTCGGCGAGGATTTGGGCGGCGACATCGTCGGGGCCACCCTTGACTCTCTGCATCTCGACCCTGCGCTCGTCGAGCACATTGCGGATCACGGTGGTATCGGGCCAGTTACCGTCGTGGGCGACAGTGATCACCGTGGCCGGGGCCTCGGAAGGCCATGCAAACTGGGCGATCTGCGCGGCGGCAATCGACGCAGGTGCCCCCTGGGAGGCCAGCAGGATCCGGGTCGACTTCACCACGAGATTACGGCTGAGGGCCTCCTCACGGTCCAGCCGCTGCTGCTCTTCGGCCGAACCCCGCCAGTCGCGAACCACCAGGCGCAGACTCCCGGCCGCGAACAGGGAAGTCACCAACGGAACGATCACGATCACCGTGTAGGCGGTCTCGCTGAACACACCGAGGGTCAGACCCACCGACGCGATCACGATCTCGAGCGCACCGCGGGCGTTGAGCCCCGCGCCGAGCGCAACCGATGCCCTCGCCGATTGGCCGGCCAACCGGCCGCCCAGGAATGCCCCGGCAAACTTGGCACCGATGGCCACCGCCACCACCAGCAACGCCCACCCCTCGGCGCTGTGCTTGGACAGCAGCCCGAGATCGACACGTAGTCCGGCGGTGGCAAAGAACACCGGTGCCAGAAAGCTGGTGGTGAGCGCCTCGATGTAGTGGAGTACGTCGCTCTGCTGGAAACGGGACCTGTGGAGCACCACGCCGGCCACAAACGCTCCGAGAACCGCCTCGATACCAAGCGCCTGGGTGGCCACGCCGAACGCCAGCATCGTGAACACGGCCACTGTCATGGCCCCACTGATGTTGGGGCCCTCTCGTCGCACGAAACGCAAGGATCGGTCGACCACCCTCTGGCCGATGGTCATCACCACGACCAGAAAGACCGCCAGTCCCCCGATTGTCTTGATGATCCCACTGATGGAGACGTCACCTTCGATGGCGAACCCGGAGAACACCGCGAGCATCAACCAGCCCACCACGTCGTTGGCCATGCCGGCGGCGACAGTGATCTGACCGAAATCGCGCCGCATGAGGCCGAGTTCCGACAGGATCTTGGCGATCACCGCCAGCGCCGACACCGAGAGGGCCGAGGCCACGAACAAGGCGAACACGGTCCGATCGCTGTGGGGGCCGATGAACGACCCGGGCAGCACAAAGCCGACGATGAGTCCACCGATCAGCGGCACGACGATGCTGAACCCGGTGACGAGCGCGGCGGCCCGCCCGAGCTTGGAGATCAACTCCAGGTCGGTCTCGAACCCCGCAGTGACCAGAAGCAGCGCCACCCCGAGCCAGCTCACCGCGAACAGCGCCCCCGAGGAAATCTCGAGATCAGGCAGGAACCAACGAAAACCCGAGGGCCACACCCGTCCGAAAATCGACGGTCCGAGAATCACGCCGGCCGCGAGTTCGCCGACGACCGACGGCAGGTTGATGCGTCGCATCAGGTAGCCGCAGGCGCGGGCCATGGCCACCAACGCGAGGAGCTGTGTCCAGAAGACCAGCAGTTCGTGCTCGTTGAGGGGAGTCAGCACGCTTCAGCGCTCCACGATCATGAACACCGGGGCATGGTCGCTGGGCGGGTCGTTCTTGGGGCCCTTGCGTTCGTTGCGATCGATCAGCACGGCGCTCGTGGCATCGGCCATCGACCGCGACACCATCATCAGGTCGATCCTCATGCCCTCACGTTTGTGGAATGCGCCACCGCGGTAGTCCCACCAGGAGAAGAGCCCGTCCTCCGGGTGGTGTTCGCGGAACACATCGACCAGACCCCAGTCGACCAAGGCCGCCAGACGGTCGCGCTCGGCCGCGCTCACGTGAGTGGAACCCTCGAATCGGGTCGGATCATGGACATCGATGTCGGCGGGGGCGACGTTGAAGTCGCCGCAGACGACGATGTCGTCCGAGGCTTCGCACGTGCGGTCCAGCGTGCTGCGCAGGCGATCGAGCCAACTCAGCTTGTAGTGATAGTGATCGTGGTCGAGCGAGCGGCCGTTGGGCACGTAGCAGGTCGCCATCCTCACGCCACCACACGTCGCCCAGGCGACGCGGGCGTCGGGATCGGGCTCATCGCCGGCGGCGAAGCCGGCCTGCGGATCCTCGAGACCGACCCGGCTGAGGATGGCGACGCCGTTCCACCGTCCCTCGCCATGGTGAAACGTCTCGTAGCCGAGGGCCTCGAAGGTGAGCGCCGGGAAGGCGTCGTCGGCGAGTTTCGTTTCCTGGAGGCACAGAACATCGGGATGGAAGTTGGCCAGCCACCGCTCGACGCGTGAGAGGCGCGCGTTGAGCGAGTTGACGTTCCAGGTGGCCAGGAGCATCGCCAGACCATACAACGCACCCGCGATCGGGGCGCAGAGTCCGCGGGCCCGGATCGCCGACTTACAATTCGGTGATGCCCGAAGCCACTGACCCCACCATCGCGCTCGGCCCCAACGCCTGGCTGGTTGACGAGATGAGAAGCCGATGGGCGGCCGATCCTGCCTCGGTCGATCCGCTGTGGCGGGCCGAGTTCGAGCGCACCGCCGGCAACCCGTCCCCCGAGTCCCGCCCGACCACCATCGACACCAGTGCCACTGTGGTGAGCCCGCCACCCGCCGATCCTCCCGCATCACGCACCCCAGCCGGAAATGTCGAGCCCTCACCCACGGCCGCCTCCACCGAGGCCTCCGCCGACAGGCCCGGAGATCAGATCCGGGGCGTGGGTGCTCGCATCGTCACCAACATGGAGGCCAGCCTCGAAGTCCCCACCGCCACGAGCTTCCGCGAGGTCCCGGCGAAACTCCTCGAGGTCAATCGCAAGATCATCAACGGCTACCTCGGACGCAAGCAGGGCGGCAGGGTCTCGTTCACCCACATCATCGGCTACGCAATCGTCCGAGCGATCGTCGACGAGATGCCGGCGATGGGCAACTCGTTCGCCCATGGTCCCGACGGCGAGCCTCGTATCATCCGCCACCCCCATCTGGGCCTCGGGATCGCCGTCGACGTCGAGAAGGCCGACGGCTCTCGCACCCTGATGGTCCCGTGCATCCGCGACGCCGACACCCTCGACTTCAAGGGTTTCCACACCACCTACGAGGGCCTCATCGCCAAGGTTCGTTCCAACCGACTGAGCCCCGACGACTTCGCCGGCACCACCGTGACGCTCACCAATCCGGGCACCATCGGTACCCGCCAATCGGTGCCCCGTCTCATGCCGGGGCAGGGCCTCATCGTCGGGGCCGGTTCGATCGCATTCCCCGCCGAGTTTCAGGCCGCCGACCCCGCCAAGCTGGCCGAGCTGGGCGTGTCGAAGGTCATGACACTCAGTTCGACCTATGACCACCGCATCATCCAGGGCGCCGAATCGGGCATGTTCCTCAAGAAGGTTCACGAACTGCTGCTCGGCGAAGACGGCTTCTACGAACGGATCTTTCGATCACTCGGCGTGCCGTACGAGGCGGTCAGGTGGAGGCGCGACATCAACCCGGTCGACCGTGAGACCGGCATGCTCGAAAAGCAGGCTCAGGTCAGCTCACTGATCAACATGCACCGCGTACGCGGTCATCTGATCGCCGACCTCGATCCGCTGCGACTCAAACAGCCGAAGATGCACGCCGAACTCGACCCGGCTGCCTACGGACTCACCATCTGGGATCTCGACCGCGAGTTTCTCACCGGTGGCCACGCCGGCGGCTACGCACCGGTCGGGGGGCATCACAAGATGACGCTCGGCGACCTGCTGGGCGTGCTGCGCGACGCGTACTGCCGCACCATCGGCGTCGAGTTCATGCACATACAGAATCCGGTCGAGAAGCGCTGGATCCAGGAGATGGTCGAGGGCACCGACCGGTCGATCACCGCCGACGAGCAGCTCCACATCCTTCATCGCCTGAACGCGGCGGAGGCACTCGAGACCTTCCTCGGCACCAAGTACGTCGGCCAGAAACGGTTCGGCCTCGAAGGGGCCGAGAGCGCGATTCCGCTTCTCGACGCGCTTCTCGACATCGCCGCGGATGCCGGCATCGCCGATTGCCTGATCGGCATGGCCCACCGAGGCCGGCTCAACGTATTGGTCAACATCGTCGGCAAGCGATACGGGCAGCTGTTCAGCGAGTTCGAGGGCAGTATCGACGACGGCATGATCCAAGGCTCCGGTGACGTGAAATATCACCTCGGCCAGACCGGCGAGTTCACGAGCAGAGCCGGCAACACCATCCCGGTCGAGGTCGCCGCCAACCCGTCGCATCTCGAAGCGGTCGATCCGGTGGTGGTCGGTATGGCCAGGGCGCGTCTCGACGAGATCGACCCCGGGACCGACCACACGACATTCCCGGTGCTGCCATTGCAGATCCACGGCGACTCGGCCTTCGCCGGACAGGGCGTGGTGGCCGAGACCCTCAACCTGTCACAGGTCCATGGCTACCGCGTCGGCGGCACCGTCCACCTGATCATCAACAACCAGCTCGGGTTCACCACCACCCCCGACATGGCCCGCACCGGCGTCTACCCGACCGACGTCGCCAAGATGATCCAGGCACCCGTGTTCCACGTCAACGGCGATGACCCCGAGGCCTGTGTGCGAGTGGCCCGCATGGCGTTCACCTACCGCCAGCAGTTTCACAAGGACGTCGTGATCGACATGGTCTGCTACCGGCGCCACGGCCACAACGAAGGTGACGATCCGAGCTACACCCTCCCCGACATGTACCGCCGAATCGACTCGCGCCCCACCGTGCGCGAGCAGTACACCGCATCGTTGGTGAAGCGCGGCGACCTCACGCCGGCCGAGGAAGAAGAAGCGCTCGCCGACTTCAAGGCCCGACTCCAGTCTGCCCTCGACGAGACCCGCGATCAGGCCCCCGATCCGTCGACCAAGGCCCTTCCCCAGGCTCCGGCCGCGGGGGTCCTGGCTCATCTCGACACGGCCATCGACAGGGTCGCCGTCGATCGCATCTACGCCGCGCTCAGCACACCCCCCGAGGGATTCACGGTCCACCCGAAGTTGGCCCGCCAGTTCACGGCGCGCGACAAGCTGTTCGACTCGGGTCAGATCGACTGGGCCCTCGGCGAGGCCATGGCGTTCGGATCCCTGCTGCTCGACGGCACCTCGATCAGGCTCGCCGGGCAGGACTCGCGGCGCGGCACCTTCTCGCATCGTCACTCCACCCTGGTCGACTACGAAACCGGCGACGAGCACGTTCCCCTCTCCACTCTCGCCGGACCCGAATCGCACCTCTGGATCTACGACTCGATCCTCTCGGAGTACGCCGCGCTTGGTTTCGAGTTCGGCTATTCGGTGGCGAACCAGGACGCCCTCGTGATCTGGGAGGCACAGTTCGGCGACTTCGCCAACGGCGCGCAGATCATCATCGATCAGTTCGTGGTGGCATCGAAGGACAAGTGGGACCAGGACTGCGGTCTGGTGATGCTCCTACCGCACGGCTACGAGGGCCAGGGACCGGAACATTCATCGGCCCGAATCGAACGATTCCTCATTCTGGCCGCCGAGGACAACATGCAGATCTGCAACGCGACCACCGCCGCACAGTTCTTCCACCTTCTTCGGCGACAGGCCATGGCCACCCCGCCCGCCCCGCTGGTGATCTTCACCCCGAAGTCCCTGTTGAGGGCGCACTCCTCACGATCGAGGATCGACGAACTCCTTTCCGGGAGCTTCGAGGAGCTTCTTCCCGACACCGAGGTCACCGACCCGGCGACCATCGACCGGATCGTGTTGTGCAGCGGCAAGGTCGCCTACGACGCCATCGCCGAACGCGACGAGCGCCGTGCCCCGGCCGCGATCGCCCGGGTCGAGCAACTCTTCCCGTGGCCCTACGAAGCGGTCGCCGCCGAGGTGGCCCGCTTCCCCAACGCTACGGAAATCGTGTGGCTTCAGGAGGAGCCCGAGAACATGGGACCGTGGAATTCGATCAAGGGTCGGCTCTACGAGGCCCACGGCGACACCCACGAGATTCGCCGGGTGAGCCGCTTCGAATCGGGAAGTCCGGCCACCGGCAGTGCCAGGGTCCATGCTCAGGAACTCGGCGAGTTGCTCGACCGGGCGTTCTCCGAGGTGCTCTGACCGCTCGTGAAGGAACGGTCAGAGTCAGGCGAGGGCGAAGCCCACGACCGTTTCCAACTCAGCAATGGCCACCGCAGGGTCGTCGACCTTGATCGTGGTCATACCCATGGCCCGTGCCGGCTTCAGGTTGACCCCGAGGTCATCGAGAAACACACACTCATCGGGGCCCACCCCAAGCGTGTCGCACGCGATTTCGTAAAACCTCGGCTCGGGTTTGCGGACCCCCACCACGCTCGACTCGACGACGTGGTCGAACAGTCGATATACGGCGAGCATGCTCGGGTCGGGTTGGCCGACCTGTGGGTCGCGGAAGTTGTTGGTGAGCATGGCGGTGAGGAGATGTTGGCCGCAGAGTTCGACCGCCTTTACCATCCCAGGCCTGATCTCGCCCCTCAGCCCGGGAAGAATCCGCTCGGCGTCGAGTGTCACGCCGACGGCCGACGCCTCCGCCTCGAACGCTTGTGCGAACCCCGCCGCGTCCAGTTCACCGCGCTCGAGGCGAGCCCACGCATTGGAGTCGGGATTGGTCGAGTTGAGTGTGCGAATGGTGCCGGGCTCCAAGCCCGTCTCCCGCTCGTACGCGGCGAAGGCCTCGAAGGGACTCGAGAGGATCACTCCGCCGAAATCGAACAACGCCGCTCTGATCACGTCGGCAGCGTAGGTGTCGCGGGTCCAGCCTCCGACGCCGGCGACGTGATTGACTGACGAAATGCCACAGGGCCACGCCGTCGTCGACGGATCCAACATCGCCACCGAAGGCAGGAGCACCCCCAGCCTCGCCCAACTCGACGTGGCGGTCACCACGTTCATCGAACAGCACGACTTCGAACACGTGACCGTGATCGTCGACGCCACGTTCGAACACCGGGTCGACGCCCCCGAGCGCGACGCGGCACGACAGGCGATCGAGGACGGGGAGATCATCACTCCGCCGGCCGGCGTGATCGGCCGCGGCGATGCGTTCATCCTCGAGGTCGCCGACCGGGCAAGCGCGGTAGTCGTGTCCAACGACTCCTTCCAGGAGTTCCACGGCACCTACGACTGGCTCTTCGACGAAGGCCGGCTGATCGGCGGGAAACCGATCCCGGGTGTCGGCTGGATCTTCGTGCCACGATCACCGGTTCGTGGACCGGTGAGTCGGCGAGCGGTGCGCGAGGCCACGGTCGTGGAACCGGCGCCGGCCAAACCGAAGGTCGGCGACACGAGGCGGGTGCGTAAGGCCACGAAGAAGTCAGCATCCGGGCGGGGCAAACCCGCCGGGAAGAAGCCGACGTCCAAAGCGGATCCCGGTACGGGCCGAGAGGCGAGCACCACCAAGTCGACCGGCAGGGCCGCAGCATCCAAGGCAACCTCAGCCGAGAAGGGCAGGGCGTCGAGGAAGCCAACCAAAGGCTCCAATTCGCTGTCGGCGTGGAAGAGCTTCAGGAGCGACTATCCGGAGGGCAGCACCGTTGCGGTCGCCGTCGAGCGGTTCTCCTCGCACGGCGCCTACGGCTCGGTCGACGGAGTCAGTGTCTACATTCCGTTGCGACTCCTCGGAGATCCGGCACCGAGACGAGCCCGCGATGTCGTTTCGCTCGGTGAGACCCGCGACTTCCTCGTTCACGGTTTCGACGAGCGACGCCGCAGTATCGACGTCGGGATCATTCCATTCTCCGAGCCCAGCGACAAGACTGCCGGAGAGATCACGGAGCCGGCGAGTCGGTCGACCGGTGATCGAGGGGACAGACCCCGCACCGACCATCGGACAAGGAGACTGACAGTGGCCACAGCGAAGAAGGCAGCCAAGAAGGCACCCGCCAAGAAGGCACCCGCCAAGAAGGCACCCGCCAAGAAGGCACCCGCCAAGAAGGCACCCGCCAAGAAGGCACCCG
>QIIW01000140.1 GCA_003231645.1 Acidimicrobiia bacterium
AGGCCGAACTCCTGGCTGTTTCGGGTGTCGGCCCCGCCAAGCTCGAGCGCTACGGCGACGACGTCCTGGAGATCATCGACGCTTCCTAGTGGCCCAAGAATCTGGCATCCCGCCGCTCGACGAACGAAGCCATGCCCTCACGGAAGTCGTCGCTGGTCGCCAGTTCGGCCTGGGTCGGTCCGAATGCCGCGATCGCGGCCTGGTGGCCCTCGATGAGGTATCGCGCCGACGAAGCCTTGGTGGCCTGCACCGCCAGAGGAGCGCCCCGGCAGATCCGGGCCGCGACCTCCATGGCCCGGTCCAGTTCGGTCCCCGTGGCGACGACCTCCTGCACGAGCCCAATCCGGTGGGCCTCCCGGGCGTCGAACACATCACTGGTGAGCAGGTGATACATGGCGTTTCCCCAACCGCCGCGTTGAACGAATCGTATGGTGGCGCCGCCGATGGCATGAATCCCCCGAAGCGGTTCGAGCTGCGAGAACCGGCAGTCGTCGGCCGCGATCACGATGTCGCCGCCGAGCATCAGCTCGATGCCCAGCGTGTAGGTGATGCCTTTCACCGCGCTCACCACCGGCTTGCGGCAGGCTCGACCCAAGGCGGTGGGGTCGACCATCGCGCCCTGGTCGCCCGAGCGGATCCCGCGCTCCATGTTGCCGGCGAAACGAGGCAGATCGAGTCCGGCGGTGAAATGATCCCCCCAGGCGTACAGGACACCCACCCACAGCGCCGGATCTTCGTCGAGCCGGGTGTAGGCCTCGACCAACTGGCCCATCATCTCGGGGGTGAAACCGTTGAGCTTGGCTTGACGGTCGATCCCCATCTTGAAGATGTGAGAGTCGACGACCTCGGTGGTGATCCGGCCGAGGAACTCACCGTCGCCGGGTTGGTGGCCGAGGTCGCTCATCGCGGCTCGTCCGCGAAGTCCTCGTAGACGGCCGGCCGCTTCTCGAAGTAGGCGTGGACCGCCTCCGCCTGATTCGGCCCGCCGATGAGCGAGCCGATGACCCGGCGTTCCTCGGCGAACCCGGTGGCCCAGTCGGCATGCCGCGACAGATCGATCAGATGCTTGGCTCCCCGCACGGCCTGGGGGCTCTTGTCGGCGATCTCACGCGCCAGCTCGAGCGCGGACGCATGGGGATCGTCGCTGACGCGCGTGGCCAACCCGATCCGTACCGCCTCCTCACCACCAACCTCGCGTCCGGTCCATGTGAGTTCCTTGGCCACATCCGGGCCGACCAGCCCGGGAAGCACCTGGGTGGCCGTCATGTCGGGGCTGAGGCCCCAACGAATCTCGAGCACCGCCATCCTCACGTCGGGACTGACGATCCGGATGTCGGCCCCGAGCGCCAGTTGGAGACCGCCCCCGAAGGCCACACCGTGCACGGCAGCAATCACCGGTACCGGCAATTCGTGCCAGGTCCAGCAGGCCTGCTGAGCATGGTGGGTGATTCGCCCCTCGGCCACCCGACCGATCGAACCGGTGCCAGCGGTGTCGGCTCCGTCGCCGACCATGGCCTGGAAACCGGAAAAGTCGAGGCCGGCGCAAAAGGCCCGCCCCTCACCCGAGAGCACCACGGCACGGACCGAATGGTCGGCCGCCAGGCGGTCGCCGGCCTCGACCAAGGCGTCGAACATCGGTCCGTCGAGGGCGTTCATCTTCTCGGCACGGGTGAGCCTGACGTCGGCCACCCCGCCCTCGATCGAAATCGTCAGACGATCAGGCATGTTTCCTCAGTATCGGTAGTGCGACGGCTTGTAGGGGCCATCCGCCGCGACGCCCAGGTAGTCGGCCTGCTCGCCGGTGAGCTTGGTGAGCTTCACACCGAGCGCATCGAGGTGGAGCCTGGCGACCTCCTCGTCGAGCAGTTTCGGAAGAGTGATGACCTCACGCTTCATCGATCCGTCATCGGCGTGGAGCGCCATCTGGGCGAGCACCTGATTGCTGAAGCTGCACGACATCACGAAGCTCGGATGGCCGGTGGCATTGCCGAGATTGAGCAGGCGGCCCTCGCTCAGCAGAATGATCGAGTGGCCGTCCGGGAAGACGAACTCGTCGACCTGCGGCTTGATGTTGATGCGCTGGACATCGGACAGGCGCTGAAGCCCGGCCAGGTCGACCTCGTTGTCGAAGTGGCCGATGTTGCCGACGATCGCCTGATGCTTCATGCGTGCCATGTGACCGGCGAGGATGATGTCCTTGTTGCCGGTGGTGGTGATGAAGATGTCGCCGATGCCGACCACGGCCTCGAGCGTGTTGACCTCGAAGCCCTCCATGGCCGCCTGCAGAGCACAGATCGGGTCGATCTCGGTGACGATCACCCGGGCGCCCTGGCCACGCAGCGACGCCGCGCAGCCCTTGCCGACATCGCCGTAGCCGCAGACCACGGCCACCTTGCCGCCGATCATCACGTCGGTGCCTCGATTGATGCCGTCGACGAGGGAATGGCGACAACCGTAGAGATTGTCGAACTTCGACTTGGTGACCGAATCATTGACGTTGATGGCCGGGAAGAGGAGCTCACCCGTTTCCATCATCTGGTAAAGGCGGTGGACGCCGGTGGTGGTCTCTTCGGACACACCACGGATTCCGGGAGCGAGACGGCGGAAGAACTCCGGATCGTCGGCGGCGATCGAACGCAGCCGGTCGAGAAACACTCCCCACTCCTCGGAGTCGTCCTCGCCGGTCTCGGGGACGGCACCCGCCTTTTCGAACTCGAGCCCCTTGTGGACCATCATGGTGGCGTCACCACCATCGTCGAGAATCAGATTGGGTCCGTCGCCGTCGGGCCAGTGGAAGAGCTGCTCGGTCGCCCACCAGTACTCCTGCAGCGTCTCGCCCTTCCAGGCGAAGACCGGGGTTCCCCTGGGGGCGTCGAGGGCTCCGTCGGGACCGACGGCAATCGCCGCGGCAGCATGATCCTGGGTCGAGAAGATGTTGCAGCTCACCCATCGGACATCGGCGCCCAGCACCTCGAGGGTTTCGATGAGTACCGCGGTCTGGATCGTCATGTGAAGCGAACCGGCGATGCGGGCACCGGCCAGCGGCTGTTCGTCGGCGTACTTGGCCCTCAGGGCCATGAGGCCGGGCATTTCGTGTTCAGCCAGTCGGATCTCGTTTCGTCCGAATCCGGCGAGAGACAGGTCGGCGACCTTGAAGTCGCCGACAGTGTCGATGATGGCCATGGAGGCCCTCCTGTGTCAGGTTGTTGGTGTTTGGGGCCGGGGTCAACTGACACCATCTCGCGACAGCCCGCGAGCGCAGAGTGTAGAGCCCGTCGCCGGGTATCGGATGAACCACTTCGGAAGCGTCAGTCGGCGGGGCCGACCCCGGCTCGAAACACCGTGCCGCGACCGGTCGCCTCGACAAGACCGGCCCCCGCCGGCAGCCACAGGGCGCTGCCGCGGTCGAGTATGTGGTGCCCGACATCGACGCAGCCGTCGACGCACAACACGATTGCCGGGCCGACGTCGAGATCGAAATCACCGTCGGCGACTATCCGGGTGAGAGAGAATTCGGAAACAGGCGAGTCGTATCGTGTGACCGCGGCTCCCGGATTCGGCATCTGGACCTCGGGTACGGTCGGTACGGCGTCGACCACCTCGAGCAGGCCCGGCACGTCGACATGCTTGGGCGTGAGCCCACCACGCAGCACATTGTCAGAGTTGGCCATGACCTCCACGCCCATGCCACGAAGGTAGGTGTGGAGGTTCCCGGAGCCGAGGAAAAGGGCCTGACCCGGATCGAGCCTCACATGGTTGAGCAGGAGTGCGGTGACGATCCCGATATCACCCGGATAGCGATCCGCAAGCTCCACGGCCAACTGCCGCTCAAACCCGAAATCGCCACCGAGGTCCACCCGGCAGGCCTCGACCACCGCGTCGGCCAGGCGGTGGGCTTCGACGGCAGGAAGGTTCAGGAGCCGACCGAGCAGACGACGGAGGTTGTCGGGATCCCCACTCCCGAGTTCGTCTCTGATCGGATCGAGCCGAGGTGTCGGGATCGTGTCGAACAGTCGCAGACTCTGCCGAGGGTCACGAAAACCACAGAGCGCCTCGAACGGGGTGAGAGCACAGATCAGCTCTGGCTTGTGGTTGCGGTCGCGAAACGACCGGTTGGGCGCATCGATCGCGATCCCGGCCCGGTCCTCGCGTTCGAACCCGGCGACGGCCTGAGCGACATTGGGGTGGACCTGGATGGAAAGGGGCGCGCCGGCCGACAGGATCTTCAACAGGAACGGAAGATCACCGAACTCCTCGGCGACGCGGGGGCCCAGCGCCCCTTCGGGGTCGGATCGAATCACCTCGTCGAGGGGCCGAGCGGCGTGCCCCACCAACGAGGGTGCCGCCGGATGCGCACCAAACCAGAGTTCGGCCCATGGGCGACCATCGGATGAACGGCCGAGCAGGGCGGGGATCTCCGAGGTCGATCCCCAGTCGTAGTGCCTGACGACTCCCTCGAGCATTTCCACGGTGTGCTCCCTCAGTGGCCTCGGTCGGCCGCCAGCGCCGCGGCCACGGCATCGGCCGTGAGAATGAGATCGAACAGTTGAGCCAGCGGCCCGTCGCCCTCGGCCCGAAACGTGTGGACGTGCTCGAAGGCGTCGTCGACCAGCGCGACGCCGCCATCGAGCCCCGGCGGCTCGAAATCGTGACGTAGCACGATCACCACGGCCCCCGTGGCGGTGGCGTCGGCCAGTCGGCGACCGGTGGCGATGTCGGTGGCACCCGTCGGTATACGGCGGCGCACACAGGCGACCCCTCCGACCAGGTCGAGTTCTTGCACCCACCGGCGCGCCGCGTGTTTTCCCACGGCTCCCGCTCCGGTGACCATGGCCACTCGTCCGGGGAGCACCGCGGCGAGATCGGTGATGGGTTGCGTGTCCTCGCTCAAGCGGCGGTGACGTTCCTCGAGTTGGGCGGCGGTGCCGGAGATCACGCGATTCATGCCATTGGCGAGACCCAGCCGTTCGAGCATCACCAGGACCGGGACGACGGCCACCCCGATTCCCGCCGAAGGGCCGGCCTCGGGGTCGACCGGGACGACCGGCACACTCCATTGCGCGCAGACCTCGCCCAGGCGGCCACCGGATGTGACGGCCACCAACCGCGCTCCGGCCTCCAATGCATGTTCGGCCGCGCTCACGGTGGCCGCTTCGTTGCCGGACTGCGAGACGGCGATGGCGAGGGTCTGACTCGAGATCCAGGAAGGGCAGCGGCCACCGGTGGCCACAACCGGGACCGATGCGCCGAGTTCGGACAACGCGGCCACCACATCGCCGGCGACGCGTCCGGCACCGACCCCGAGGATCACCACGCTGTCGATACCGGAGCGATCGGGCAGTCCATCGACATCGGTGGCCGCGACCGCCATGTCGCGTACCTGGGAGGGAAGGAACCTGACGGCATCGAGAAATTCCTCGCTGGTCATGGTCAGGCCTCGAAGGTCGGCGAAATCCCGTCGGCCTCGGCCTTGGCCACCAACCGGGCGTGTTCAGTGTCGTCGACCGACTCGGCTTCATCGGGGAGCATGACCGGGATTCCCTCGTGAACCGAGTAACGCTTGTGAAGACGCGGGTTGTAGAGCGAGTTCTCGTCGGCGAAGTAGAGCAACGGGCCCTTGTCGGTGGGGCAGGCGAGAATCTCGAGGAGCCTGGAATCGAGTGTCATTGGGCCTCGCATTCGGTGGAGTCGGCCACAGCCGGGGGAATACCAGTTAACACCGTTGTCAGTCGAACTTCGCGCGGACCTCGGCCACATGGGTCTCGACTTCCTCGGTGGTGGCGGCTTCGAGATTGAGCCTGAGCAGAGGCTCGGTGTTGGAGGCCCGGAGATTGAACCACCAGTCGCCGAGATCGACGGTGAGACCGTCGAGGTGGTCCTGGTTGGCGTCGCGGTAGGCGGCAGCCACTCGATCGATCACGGCCGCGGCATCGGGCACCTCGGTGTTGATCTCACCGGACGCCGCGTATCGGTCGAGCGACGACACGAGATCCGACAAGCCCGACGGATGAGCCGAAAGCGCCTCGAGCACCACCAGAGCGGCGATCAGACCGCTGTCGGCCCGGTAGTTGTCACGGAAGTAGTAGTGGCCCGAGTGCTCACCGCCGAAGATCGCACCGGTCTCGGCCATGCGCGCCTTGATGAACGAATGGCCGACTCGGGTCCGAACCGGTGTGCCACCACCCTCCTCGATGACCTCACGCACCGTCTTCGAGCAGATCAGGTTGTAGATCACCGTCGAGCCCGGTTCACGGGCCAGAATCGAGCGGGCCACCATCGCCGTGGTGAGTGATCCGGAGATCGCACGGGCCGTCTCGTCGACCAGGAACACACGATCGGCGTCACCGTCGAATGCCAGTCCGATGTCGGCTCCGGTCTCCAGGACACGGGCCATCAAATCCCTCTGGTTCTCGGGCTGGATCGGGTCGGCCGGGTGATTGGGGAAGGTGCCGTCGAGTTCGGCGTACATGTGGTCGAGCTCAAACGGCAGGTCGGCGAACACCGCGGGCACGACCATTCCTCCCATGCCGTTGGCGGTGTCGGCCACCACCTTCAGAGGGGCCAGCGCCGACACGTCGACGAACGAGCGGACGTGGTCGACATAGCCGGGGAGCATGTCGCGTTCCGTGCGGGTGCCGCGGCCGGCGGTCGGATCCGGACCGGCTTCGGCCATGCGGCGGATGTCGTCGAGGCCGGTGTCGGCCCCTATTGGTGCGGCCTTGGCCAGACACATCTTTATGCCGTTGTAGCCGGCAGGGTTGTGAGACGCGGTGAACACGGCGCCGGGCATCTCCAGGAAACCCGACGCGTAGTACATCATGTCGGTGGCACACAGTCCGATGTCGACGACATCGGCACCGTGGGACAATGCGCCCTCGCTGAAGGCGGCCACCAACTCCTCGCCCGAGGGGCGCATGTCGCGCCCGACCACCATCGACCTCTCCCCCTTGGATGCCGCGAACCTGGCGAACGCACCGCCGATGGCCCGCGCTGCGTCGGAGTCGAGTTGGTCGGGGACGGTGCCCCGTATGTCGTAGGCCTTGAAGATCTCTTGGTAGTCGGTCACCCGGGTGAATCTAGTTTCACGGAGCGACATCCGGTCCGCATACCGCGTTATCGGCCGAACCCGGCGGCGGTAGCGCGTCCGATGCGAGCGCCGGGTAGCCGTCGCGCCTCGAGCGGTGCCTGATCCTCAATATGTCGCGCCCGACGCGATAGCCGTCACGGAAAGCACTCACGGTGGAACTCTCGTTGTTGACGACCTCGACCGGAACCTCGCGCAGACTCATCCCATAGCGTTCCACCAGGTGGAGCACCTCGATGTCGAACGCGAAACCGTCGATGATCCCGACGCCGGTGACGATGCGGGCCACATCCGACCGGAAGGCCTTGCACCCGCATTGGGTGTCGCGGTAGTTGCCGAGCAGCAGGATGTTGGTGGCCATGTTGACCCCGCGGCTGCCCAGGGAACGCAGCCACGATGTCTCGGTGACGGTGACGGTGTCGGGGTGGTAGCGATCGCCGATCACCGCATCCCAGCCGGCCTCGATCACCTCGACCAGGCCCATGAGTTGATGGGGCGGATAGGCGAGATCGGCATCGGTGTACGCAACGACGGATCCGCTGCTGACTGCGACTCCGGCCCTCACCGCTGCGCCCTTACCTCGATTCTTCGGCTGCACGATGACCACGTCGGCACCGGCGTGTCGGGCGGCTGTCGCCGTGTCGTCAGCGGATCCGTCGTCGACCACCACGATCTCGAGATCTCCGGCCTCGTCGAGGGGGGCCAGTTCGCTGCGGATCCTCGCGACGGTGGACGCGATTCGGGACTCCTCCTCGTAGGCCGGTACCACCACCGACAAGCGCACCGAACCGGGTGCCGGGCTGCGTGACGACGCAGCCCCTTGGTCGTGGCGGACAGCACGAAACAGGATCGCCCGGTGGGCACCGGCGCGCACGACGGCCGCCGCGGCGATCGCCAGGAGCTTCGCTGACAGCGCCGAGAGGCCGTCGAGTGACAAGTAGACGATGAGGTCGACAATGGCCGCGGTCGTCGCCACGACGGCGAACACCACCGGCTGTCGAATCCATCGATCGAGGTTGTCACCCCTGAGGGTGAAGCGACGGTGGAGAACGAACGACACTCCCGATGCCAGGACAAGAGCGGCGAGATCGGCGGGAAGTCTTGGCATTCCCGATTCCGTGAGCCCCACCGCCCCGGCCAGATCCACCACCGTCGCCACCGCCCCGACCAGCACGAAGCGACGGGCGCGCCACTCGATGGTACGGCCGGCCGGGGCCGGCCTCGTGTTCACGCCGAGGAGTCGCCCGGTGAACCCTGCGGCTCGGGCGGCTCATGGTCGTCGGATTGCCATGCGTCGGCGTCCGTCCCAGCCGCCGCATCCGGGTCGAGACCGCTCGACGGCTCGGCGTTCGAGTCGAAACCGCTCATGAGATCGGCTATCAGGGCGGCCGGCGCCACGACCCGGCGTTCATAGGCCATCCCGCTGATCAGCTCCGGCACGAATCTGAACACCAGAGCAACAAGTCCGAAGGCGGCCGGCGCCCAGACGATGATCGACTTGGCGGCCGCGTCGGCGCTCTCGTTGATGAAGACGGACATCACCAAGGACGAGGCGATCGCCAGGACGGAAATTCCCAGGCCCATCTCGACGTTGGCCAGGCCGGAACGGACCGTGCGCCGCAGATCGGCGATGTCACCGGGGCCCATTTCGGAGCGACGCACAGCACCGACGACTTCGTCGCGGCCGGGCAGAACGCCGGTGAAGCGATGGGTGAGGTCCCAGAGGGCGCGGCCCCGACGCTCGTCGGGGGCCCGTCCGATCGCCACCAATGCGGCTATGCCCAGAAGGGTCAGCAGGATCGAGATCAGATCGACCGCCGATCGACCGTAGGAGAGGCTGACGTGGTTGGCGGTGGGTATCACCACCATCAGGTTGGGGCTGACGCGATACGGTCCGGATGCGCCCGACACTCTCCAGTTGGGGAAGTAGCTGGTTCGCACCAGAACCGGCGAGCCGACGCGGTCGACGTCGAAGGAGATCGATGACTCGCCCTCGTCTATGTTCGAGACGGCCACCTTGGTGACCGGTTCGGAGGGCAGCCAGTCCGGGAACACCTTGGCCAGGTATCTCATGACGCCGGCCCGATCGCCGGCGTCGAGAACCGCCTGGTATTGGGGGTCGGTGCTGCGAAGTTCGGAGAGCGAGGCCCGTGGCCAGTCGGGAGGGCCGTCGGCGGCGATGAGCGGGATGTCGCCGGACGCGGTGAAGTCGCCGACACTCGGAATCAGCCACGCTTCGCCGCCCGCGTCGACCCCGTCGAGCACCACCGGCACCTGATCGAGTCCGCTCACCAACGTCGAGTCGTCGACCCGGAAAATGACCCACGGACCCGATGTGGCGATCTCGGTCAGCCCCTTTGCGGATCGGGCCTGGGCCACCGCCGAATCGGAGAACGCCATGTAGTAGCGAACCCCGAGTTCGCGCATGTGCACGACCCCCGTACCCACGTTGAGGCCGGTGTAGGGAAGATCGCGTTGGGCCCTCGACGGCGCCGCGCTGAGCTCCGACTGCATCAGGAAGTGGTAGGGGGTGGTGGCCGAGGCCTCGAAGTACAGGCCCTCCATCGAGCCGATGCACCGATTGGTCCAGTAAGGCAACAACATCAGCGACATCGGTGTGCCATATGACCCCAGTCGGGCGGCGCCGAACTCCCAAAGGGCCCGGCCGCAGCCGTACTCGCGGCCGACCTTGTCCATCGTGGCCACGACGGCGGTGTATTCGGGGGTTCCGCCGCCACCGGCGGTCGGGGTCTTGTCCTCGTAGCCGCGAAAGTTGTATTCCACCCAGCCCGGGCCGAGATTGACCTGCTTGGTGCTCAGGCCCAACCAGCTGTAGACGCCGGTGGACCGGTCGAGGCTACCGCCTGGCAGCGAACGCAGCGGGAGACCGAGGGCGACCACGGTGATGCCGAGCGTGAGCATGATAAGCCCGCCGGAGACGGCATCGGCGGCCAAGGTGCCGGTCGAGCGGGCCTTGCGCAGGAATTCGGAGATGCCACGGGCGATTTCTGAGATCGCCACGCCGGCCATCAGGTAGACGGCCAGGTAGTAGAAGGGAATGATCCGGACGTTCCACAGACGCCCCTCCGGCAGGATCACGAACATCGCCGCGAACATCATCGCCACCATCGACATGGCCATGCCGAACTTCACCCGGCGCAGACCCGAGATCACCGCCCCGATGATCGCGAGGATCACGAATACCTGGAGGATCGGAGAGTTGGTGAGGAAGGTCTGGTCACCGAAACTGCCGCTACGCGACCAGAGTGCCTGCACGAACCGACGTTCCTTGCCCCAACCCATGTCGTTGAGGTAGGCGCGGTTCATGAAGAAGGGCACCACCCAGAACGCAGCCAGCAGCAACGCCACCGGGCCGGTGACCACGAGCCACCGGATTGCCCGGCGTCCGGGACGCACCACCAACATCGCGACCGTCGTGGCGATGGCGAAGAACGCGGGGAAGAGATGGCTGAGTCCCGACGCGGCCAGCAGGACCGCGGCCAGACCCCGATGGCGGCCGGTTTCCATGCCGCGGATTGCGAACCCTATGTAGAGCATGGCCAGCGACAACGAGAGCGAGAAGGCGAACTCCCCGGCCATCGTCGACATCAGATTGCCGCCGTAGATGTTGAACGAACGATCGAAGATGAAGTACAGGGTGGCGACCGACAGCATCGCCGGGCCGGGGTAGGCGAGACCACCGAGCTTGCCGGCCGCCCACGCCGCGGCGGGCAGGGTGACCAACCCGAGGACCACCACGAGCTTGACCGCGATGCCATACGAGATGGGCACGCTCAACAGCCAGAAGAACCCGGCGACGCCGTAGACGGCGGCGACGCGCCCGGGAGTGCGACCCCAGACGGCACGGGCCTTCATTGCCGCGCCGGCGATGGCCAGCGATGCGAACACCGGCAGCGGTCCGGAAAGGCCGACGTTGACGATCACGATCAGCAGCGAGGGGAGGACCATGTAGAACGTGAAGGCCGGGAAGCCGGCGTACCAGTCGGAGGTCCAGCCGCTCAGACGAAAATGAGGCAGGAGTTCGTCGCGCAGGAACGCGGGTGACCACACATGGGCACCGAGGTCACCGCCGGTGGGCGTCGAGTCGGTGATCCAGAGCCAGGGTCTCAGGTTCCAGATCACGAACAGCGATACCGCGGCGACCACGAAGACGGTGATCGCGGTGCGTAGGACGTGATCGATGTCGACCCCGGGTTGGGGGTCGAGGTGGGCGTCGGACTCGAAATCCGGGGTCGGCCACTGTTCCGGCTGCTCGGCGTCGGTCGATGTCAGGGTCATGGCGCCGTCCATCGTGCCATCTCGAGCGGCTGTGGCGGTGCCGCGATGATCAGGTGCGGTATCGCGACCGATTGGGAACGGGCTCGGAAAGGTCGCCGATCACCGAGTCGAGGTCGGTCAGGACACCGTCGCGTACCCACCATCGCCGGTCGCATCTTGCGCAACTGCACAGGACTCGTTCGCCTGCGCCAACCTGAATTCTGATCGATACCAGGGGTGCCCCGCAATCGGGACAAGTCGACTCGGCCATGTGATCCAATCCCCACTTGCGGTTCACATGACCTTTCGGTCGCGGGGGTTCGATGTTGAGGCGGTCGAGACCGATTTCCCACTCAATGTGGCAATTACACTACACATAGTGACTAAAGACCCGATACCAGGATAAGGACGGTGGTCAAGTTGAACCCGACGTGGATCCAAATCGACGTTCCGAGCCGTCCGGTTCGCTGCACCGCCGTCGCCGCGACCACCCCGAACAACATGAGCGCCGGGAACTGCAGCAATTGAATGTGGGACGCCGCGAACACCGCCGACGACGCCAACACCGCGATGACGGCACCACTCCTACCCCAGCCGCTCATCATGTCGGCGATACCACGATGCAGCAATCCCCTGAACAGGATCTCCTCGATGATCGGGGCCCCCACCCCGGTGAGAATCACCAGAGCCAGAATGTCGAAGGGAGTGTCGGCCGAGGCGGTGAGGGCCCGAGCGGCCTCACCCACGTCGCGGTTGCCGACCAGCCAGAAGATCGGCACGTAGAGAAGGGGCACGAGCAGCAGTTGGGTGAGCACGCCTATGACCAACCCGACCGGAATGTCGATCTTCTTCATCGTCCAACCGAGGTCGCGGTGCCAATCGAGGCCCTCGCGGCGGGCAAGCAGCGGCCCGCCGACGAGACACGCCCACAGCGGGATGTTGAGGAGCAACGCGATCGCCAGTGGGATCCGATGATCGGAGAGTGCCTGACCGGTGACGACCTGCATCACAGTGCGGCCGACATCCGAGCCGATGGTAGCCGGGACCGAGGCATCCCAACCGCCGGCTGCAACCACGATCGAGCCGATAAATGCCGACAGCACGAAGCCGACGACGAGGGAACCGATCGCGATGACGACACGGCGCGTCGGAGCAGGCGCTCCCGTGACCTGTGAGTCCACTATCCGGCGTATCGCAGCTTGACCGCACCATCGCCGGAGCGCCGATCCCGGAGATCCCAGCCCCGGGGGGGATTGGTGCGATCGCCGTGACGATCGCAAAGATCGTGATTGGCCGGGTGGTCGACGGGATGGAGATCGTCGAGCCATGCGAGGCGCTGGGCGTACACGTAGGAGAGCGTGCACGTGGCCGCGTGGCCGCATCCGGGTCGTGCACAACGCCTGTTCATCGGTCGAACCGTACAGGCAACGGAGCGTACGTGTGCGGACGCCGGATGTGCGTCGCCACAACGACGGGTGCGCACCCGTAGCCTTGGTGGCATGGCGCAGAACCCACCTCCCCCGCCCCCGCCCCCACCACGGGGCGACAACGGGAAATTCCTCCACGCCCCGAAGCGCCCGGACGGGCAGGGGTGGTCACGCTACGCGGTTTGGATCCTCCTCGGAGCGGTGGTGGCCGCTTTCATGGCCACCTCCCTGATTCCCAAGAGTTCGGCTGAATCGATCTCCTATCCCGATTTCCTGTCACGCACCAGGGAGGGAAAGATCACCGAAGGGAGCTACGACAACACCAACGGCCACATCAGCGCCACCGACGTGAACGGGATCAAGTACACGTCCAACGGTCCGACCCCGCTGCCTGATGCCGATGTGGCGACAATCAACTCCAACATCGAAAAGTTCAAGTACAAGACTCCTCAGGCCGGGTTCCTCACGTCCATCCTCCCGCTGCTTTTGCCGATCGGCCTGCTGGTGTTGTTCTTCTGGTGGATGCAACGCCGAGCCCAGGGACAGATGGGCTCGGTCATGTCGATCGGGCGATCGAAGGCCAAGACCTATTCGTCGGAGCGACCCGGCACCACGTTCGAGGATGTCGCGGGATACGACGGGGTCAAACGGGAGATCACCGAGATCGTCGATTTCCTCAAGACCCCCGACCGCTTCGCGGCGATCGGCGCGAGAGTACCCAAGGGTGTGCTGCTCGTGGGTCCGCCCGGCACCGGCAAGACCCTGATCGCCAAGGCGGTGGCCGGCGAGGCCGACGTGCCGTTCCTGTCGGTGACCGGATCCGATTTCATGGAGATGTTCGTGGGCGTCGGAGCCAGTCGGGTCCGTGATCTATTCGAATCCGCTCGCAAGATGGGCCGGGCCATCATCTTCGTCGACGAGATCGACTCGATCGGACGCAAACGGGGTGCCGGCCTCGGTGGCGGACACGACGAACGCGAGCAGACCCTCAACCAGATGCTGTCCGAGATGGACGGCTTCGAGGGGTCGGAGGGAATCGTCATGTTGGGCGCCACCAACCGCCCCGACGTCCTCGATCCCGCCCTGCTGCGCCCGGGCCGATTCGACCGCCAGATCGTGGTTCCGCTGCCCGAGTTGTCCGACCGGGTCGCGATCCTCCGGGTCCACATGATGGGCAAACTTGTCGCCGACGACGTCGACATCGACGTGATCGCCCGCGGCACACCCGGAATGAGCGGAGCCGATCTCGCCAACCTCATCAACGAAGCCGCCCTCTACGCGGTGCGCGAGGGTGCCGACGAGATCTTCCAGCGCCACATCGAGCAGGCCCGTGACCGCGTGCTCATGGGGCAGCGACGCGACACCATGGTGCTTTCCGACGACGAGAAGGAGGCGATCGCCTACCACGAGGCCGGCCACGCGGTCTGCGCGACCGTTCTCACCAACACCGACCCTCTCCACAAGGTCACCATCATCCCCAGTGGCATGGCCCTCGGCATCACCATGCAGTTGCCCGAAGAGGAGCGCCACATCTATCGCGAGGACTACATACAGGATCGCCTTGTCGTCATGTTCGGTGGACGTACGGCCGAGGAGATCGTGTTCAACGTGGTCTCGACCGGGGCGGCCAACGACCTCGTACAGGCCACGAGCCTGGCCCGCTCCATGGTTCGCGAATGGGGAATGTCGGAGCAGATCGGCCCCATGGCGTGGGGCTCGCAGAACGAAGTGTTCCTGGGCGAGGATCTGTTGCGCTCCCGCGACTACAGCGACGTCACCGCCGGTCAGATCGACATCGAGATCGAGCGAATCCTGCGTGAACAGCAGCGTCGGTGTCGAGAGACGTTGAGCGCGTACCGCTACGGACTCGACCTGGTGGCCAGAGCGCTTCTGGAACACGAGACGATCTCCGGCGACGAGGTGAAGCGGCTCATCGAACTCTCGGTCTCGGGCACGACAGAGCCGGCAGCAGCCGACGTCACGGCCGGCGACGACTCCTCCCGGACCTGACCGGTGGACAAGGCCATACTGGTCTTCGGATCCGTCGCCATCGCCGGGATCCTGTCGATGATCCTGAGCAGACGCCGCGCCGCCGCGCCGCCCACCAACACCCTTCACGTCCCCGAACAGCTCGAGCTCGACGACTTCCCGGAGGCACGCGGCGATTGGCTCGTCGTCGTCTTCTCCTCGGCCAAGTGTGAGATCTGCGCCGGAATCGTCGCCGAACTCGAGAGAATCGCCAGACCCGGACTGTTTACCCGCGAGATCGAGGTCGAGCGAGACCACGCCCTGCATGACCGCTACCGAATCGACGCTGTGCCCACCACCGTGATCGCCGATCCCGACGGTCGGGTCAGGAAGTCGTTCCTCGGGCCGGTCGACCGCGAGAGGATGGAGAACTCGTTGGCCGAGGCGTTCGCCGCGGACGGTTCAGGGGACCTCTGAAAACGGAACTGCCGGGCCGGTGCGGATGCCCAGCGACATCGATCTCGAGGTGAGCCCGGCCGCCTCGATGCCGACCACGACCGGCGACGACGCGACGATACGCACCACCGCCTGTGAGCCCCCGAGTTCGGAGGCCGTGACGCTCGTGCGTCGTGTTGGGCCGAGTTCCACGGTGGATATCCGGGTTGTTCCGCCCGGGCCGATAACGCTGAACCCGACCCTGGCGACCGCGTCGACCGAGGGGTTGACCACCACCACGTCGGCGCGGCCGGTATCGGTCGCCTCGATCGGTACCAGCCAGTCCTTTGACGCCACATCGGCGCCCGTCTCCGCCGCCGCACCAACCACGGCATCACCATCGGGGGCCACGAGGCTGTCGAGTGACGCCGCGACCGGCACCCCTGACAGCGACCTGACAACCAAGGTGAACTTGTCGAGCCCGGCGAGCCGCGGCTCGTCGGGCAATCTGACGGTGACGGTGCGCCGAGGGTGAATGGTGAGCTCGATCGGGTCGAGTGGCACATCGGTTTCTGCCACGATCTCGACGTCGACCTGTGCGATCTCGTCATCGGACGGATTGGTGATGCTGAGCACGTCGGTACGACCGTCGGCCAGCTCGACATTGGGCAGATAGATCACCGGTGAACCGCCGGGGCTCGCCGCCTCGACGCTCAGTCCCCGCGCCACCTCGGAGTTGTAGGTCTGGATCCTCGACACCGCCAGACGACCCGACACCACATCGATGATGGCGCTGACCCGAGCCGCGACGGTGACCTCGTTGGTGATGTCGACGGCGGTGACACGGTTGGCGGGGGCGACCACGCCCGACAGCGAGTCGAGTCCGACGTCGGCATCGAAGTCGATGTCGACGACGGCGTCATCGGGGAACGGATTGAGAAGCAGAAGAACCATCTGCTCGCCGTCGGATTCGATTCTGGTTGCGCCATAGGGCACCACCCAGGACTCGGCGGTTCGGGTGATGCAGGGTGACCGATCGGTGCCGGTTGGCCCGTCGAAGATCTGATCGACGATCACGTCCGGGTTACCGGTCTCCAGGACGGCGCCCACCCAGGGATCATCGGGAATCATCGTTTCGAGGGGCACCACGGTTCTGCCCCCGGCCCCGATCGCAATCGTGTCGGTGACAGGATCGGAGGAGGGCTTCGACCCCATGGCGGTGATGCCGACCTCGACCGAAGCGGATCCGGCATTCACGACCTCGACCCCGACACGAGCCGGACCGTTGTCTCCGGAGCCCCCCGGGCAGAACCAGGTCGACCCACCGGGCGCGGCGAACGAAACCGACGAGGCCGCAACAGCGGGCAGCACCGCGGCGGCGCCCCTGGACCTGTCGAACAGGGCCGCCAGCACCAGTGTGCCCGAGATGAAAAGAATCGTGAGAGAACGAATGGTGCGCATCAGACGGACCGTTTCACGAGGAGCGATCGGGTCGAGGCGACCAGGAGTCCCAGCAGAATCACGACTTGGGTGAGCAGGGCCAGCCGCCTCCAGAGTGGGGTCGAGTAGGTGAGAGACCCGTTGCCGCCGCGGTCGGGCGAGAAGGCGGTCGCCCATCCCAGAGCAGGTCGATGGGCAGCTCGGTTCCCATCGATGCTGAGCTGCCAATGCGAGTCCGGCGTTTGCAACACCAGCACTTCGGTGCCATCCGGGACCGGCCCCGAGATCGCCGACCCGGTGCCGGCGAGAACTCCGGTGGACCCCGGTAGAAGATGGGTCTCGAGATCGGTCAGCGTGGCGATCCCCTTGTCGAATCCGGGCACCAGCGCCGATCTCACGCTCGTCCAGTCGGTGTTCACGAAGACGCGAATCGAGCTGTTGGTTCCTTCCACACGTGCCAGGTCGAGCTGGCTCGAGAAGGCCTCGACGAGTGCGGGGGGAATCTCGACCGCATCGTCGACCGAACTGAACGGCGCCGGCTGCAAACGCTCGATCATGACGACGTAGCGGATTCCGAGGCCTCCGAGATCACGGCCGAGGCGTGAGGTCCCCCCGTCGAGCGCGCGCGCCATCGTGGTCTCGATCTCTCGGGCCGATCCTTCGTCGGCCGGCAGGAACCGGTCGGCAAGGGTCGGCAGACCGTCGAGAGTCGCGGCCCAGGCCATGTTGGCCACCAGCGGCCGGCCGGACACCGGCAGGAACTGGGGTGCCCCGATCCACAGAATTCGGTAGCTGCCGTTGGCCGCGGGCGGAACCAGCGGGAGGCTTCGTTCGAAGTCGCCGGGGCCAAGGCCCCACCGACCGGTCTGCAGCAGCCCGATGGTCGGAAGCGCACCGAGAGAGACCGCGACAACTGCCAGCGGTGCCATCATGTGACGCCAACCGAACCTGGCGGTGCGAAGATCGTGCTCGGCCGACGCCACGGCCAGACCCATCAGGGCCACCACCGCCGCCGCCGGCGCGGCGACGAGCACCGCGGCATCAGGAAGACCGAAGGGGAACACACCGGCGGCCGACAGGAGGGCGACCGCCCATCCGGTGAGACACACCATCCAGGCCTTGACCGCCAAATCGAATCTCCATGATCGGCCAATCAACAGCGGCAGTGCCATCGGAATGCCGATCAACCAGATCAACGGGCCCGGGTCGGATGGACCGACCGCAAATCTCAGAATCCGGCTGAGGTCGAGAGACGATGCCGCCCCGCTGCGACCGTCGGCGATGATCGCCCACGTGGGCGCCGAGAACAGGAGATCGAGCACCAGCGGAAGCGACAGGACAGCCACAACGAAGCCGACCAACGATGTGGCAACCACCAAACGACCAACGCCGGCCGGATGGGCCGAAACCAGCCCGCCCAGCAGGAATCCGACGGCAACGATCGGGAGGATCACGACCACGGTCGGCTCGAACAGCGCCGCCAACCCGAGGGCCACACCGGCGATCAACGCCGGACGGATCATCGAGGCGGGCGCGTCTCCGACGGGGGCATGGGGCCCGATTCCCTCCGAGCGAAGAAGGCCGTCGATCACCCAGGGGGCGGCCGCATAGGCGTAGATGGCAGCCAGGGATCCCGCTCCCAGCGCCGCCCACGGCAGGGGCACCACGATGAAGGCCAGGAGACCCGCGGTCTGGGCCCGCCGTGACCCCGTGGGCCGAAGCATCCTCCAGACACCGGCCAGGCCGACGAACAACGGCCCGATGACCCAGAGCGTACGGACCAAGCCGAGAGACCCGCCGAGCAGCCACGACGCCACGGCCAACAACGCCACACCCGATGGCACGGTCCCGGGAGAACCGAGGTCACGGTCGCGCCACCCGTTCCACCACTGGGACAACATATCTCCGGCGTGGGCCGGAAAGGCGCTGAAGCCGCCGATCGCGGGCACCCCGTCGGTGATTAACGACCGTGATCCGAACAATATGAACACGACGACGCCGAGAGCCACCAGCCACGACACCCGGGCCGTTCCGGTGCGTACCGAAGCCGCTATTTCCCTCGACGCCGCGCCGATTCCGCGGCGATTCCGCCCGATCTGACCCCGGATGAACGCCGAGATCCGAACGCTGCCACGCTGTTGGGTCTGCTTGACATCGACGAACCGCAGATGTCGATCCTGGCGCAGAGCCCGTCGCCGACGAAGAATCTCACCGAACCGTCTGAGATTCCATCCATAGGCCCCGAACACCTCCCTGACCTGCCCGAAACTTCCGGCGGCCACGGCCAGAGCGGCTTCTCCCGTGGTGAGAAGAACCTGAAGCGGAATGGTCAACAGCAGCGACGGCAGGCTCGCGGTGATGAGCACGGTACGCAGTTGGTGTCTGGCCCGGGTACGCCTCACGTCGTCGATGCCGGTCCGTGCGATGAGGTCCTCGATGTGGCGGACCCTGGCGTCTGGGGACACCATCACGCGCGAGCCCGCCAACATGGCGCGCCAACAGAAGTCGACATCGTCGACACGAAACGAGATCGACGGGTCGAAGCCGCCGAGTTGGGTGAACAGATCGGCTCTGACGAGCATGCAGGCGGTCGGAACCGCGCTGAAGTCGGCGACGTGGTCGTATTGCTCCTGGTCGAGTTCGGCCGGTTCGATCACGTCGGCGGCCACCCCAAACCGATCGACATCGAGGCCGACGTGTTGGAGGCGGTCGGGGCGATCCCATTCGACGAGCTTGGGCCCGATGATGCCGGCATTGGACCGCAGCGACTCGGTGACCATGATTCGAACCGCGTCCGGAGCAAGTGCGACATCGTCGTGGCAGATCAGAAGGAAAGCCGATTCGGCCTCCGTATCGAGGACGGCATCGGCGGCTGCTCCGAATCCGGTGGTGTCGGAGGCATCGAGTACCGTGGCTCGCGGAATCGTCGCCTTCACCCGCCCCGCCAGATCGGCGTCTCCGGCGGAGTCGACGACCATCAGCCCGAGACGTGGGTAGTCCTGGGTGGCGAGGCTGTCGAGAGTCTCCTCGAACCACGCACCGGGCCGGTGGGCCACCATGACGGCGAGTACCGAAGGGGTGGCATCACGAGGTTCGTCGACTCCGTGGTGGTCCACCACGCCCGGTTGGTCGTCACCGCCCGAAGGGGTTGTCGACTGATCAGCGTGTTCATCGGCCACGATCGGGCGAGGTTACCGCCCTCGGACCGAGTTGATGGGCACACTCCCGCTCCCCCGCATGGTTGATGCACGTATCGGCCGGCCCTAGAGTCGACGGCGATGCCCAGCGCCAGCGCACCTCGTTGAACGACCCCGGCGTGCGTGCACTCGTAACCGGAGCCGGCGGATTCGTGGGGCCTCATCTGGTGGCCCATCTCGAGGCCGAGGGCGACGTGGCCCTGTGTCCGGAGACCGACATCACCGACCGTGAATCGCTGCTCGGCGCCTTCGCCGATCTCAAACCCGATGTCGTCTACCACCTCGCGGCCCAGGCCGATGTCGGTGGCTCCTGGGATCACCCCCTCGATACTCTCAGGGTCAACGTCGAGGGCACCCTCAACGTTCTCGACGCCGCCCGCCGGGCGGGGGCCAGGCGGGTGCTCGCCGTCAACAGTGCCGACGTCTACGGCGTGGTCGAAGAGGACGAGCTGCCGCTCTCTGAGCACGCCGAGATCCGCCCGACATCCCCCTACGCCGCCAGCAAGGCCGCGGCCGAGATGCTCTGCATCCAGGCCACGCGCGGATACGGACTCGACGTCGTCCGAGCCAGGAGTTTCAACCACCTCGGCCCGGGCCAGTCCGATCGTTTCGTGGCCTCGGCCATCGCCCACCGCATAGTCGAGAGCGAGACCAGTGGTGCCGACTCGGTTCGCATCGGCAACCTCGACGCCCGACGTGATTTCACCGATGTTCGCGATGTGGTTCGGGCGTACCGGCTGCTGATGACCTCGGCTCGACCCGGTGAGGTCTACAACGTCTGCAGCGGGGTCGACCGTGCGATCCGCGAGATTGCCGACATGCTCATCGGGCTGGCCCGGCGCCCGCTGTCGCTCGACCCCGACCCCGACCTCATTCGTCCTGTCGATCTCATGGTCGTGAGGGGTGACCCCTCCAAGATCCGCTCCGCCACCGGCTGGCAGCCCCGCATACCCATCGAAACCACTCTGACCGATGTTCTCCGGTACTGGCGTTCCCGCCAAGCCGACTCCTGACCCGACATCTCGTCTTCACAAGAAGGACCATCATGGCCAAACGCGCTCTCATCACGGGAATCACCGGACAGGACGGCTCCTATCTGGCCGAGTTCCTGCTCGACAAGGGCTACGAGGTGATCGGCATGGTCCGACGTTCGAGCACGGTCAACTTCGAACGAATTGCCCACATCCAGGACCGCGTGCGGTGCGTGCCCGGCGACCTGCTCGACGAGGTATCGATGATCGACCTCCTTCGCACCTACCGTCCCCAGGAGGTCTACAACCTGGCGGCCCAGTCATTCGTTCAGACCTCGTTCGGCCAACCGGTGCTCACCGGCGAGACCACCGCGCTGGGGGTCACCCGTCTGCTCGATGCGATCCGTCTCGTTGACTCGGAGATCCGTGTCTACCAGGCCAGTTCGTCGGAGATGTTCGGCAAGGTCCACGAGGTTCCCCAGCGCGAGACGACGCCGTTCCACCCCCGCAGCCCATATGGCGTCGCCAAGGTCTACGGGCACTGGATTCTGGTCAACTACCGCGAGTCCTACGGCCTGCACGGCACATCCGGAATCCTCTTCAACCACGAGAGCCCACGGCGTGGCCTCGAGTTCGTCACCCGCAAGATCACCCACACCGTGGCGAAGATCAAGCTCGATCGGGCCACCGAACTCAGGCTCGGCAATCTCGACGCCAAGCGCGACTGGGGCTTCGCTGGTGACTACGTCGACGCCATGTGGCGGATGTTGCAACAGGACGAGCCCGATGACTACGTCATCTGCACCGGCGAGACCCACTCCGTACGGGAATTCTGCGAGCTTGCCTTCAGTCATGTCGACCTCGACTGGCAGGACCATGTCGTGATCGACGAGGCGTTCATGCGACCCGCCGAGGTCGATCTCCTCGTCGGTGATGGTTCCAAGGCACGCAACAATCTCGGCTGGGAGCCACAGACCTCCTTCGCCGATCTCGTCACCATGATGGTCGACGCCGACCTCGATCTCCTCGAGGGGCGCCTGAGCGGCTTGGCCTGACATGCACGTCGTTCTCGCCGGCGGTGTCGGCGCGGCCCGTTACCTGGTCGGCGCGCTGGAGGCGTTTCCCCCACGCGAGACGACGGCTGTGGTCAACGTCGGTGACGACATAGTGATGCACGGCCTGTGCATCAGCCCCGACCTCGACACCTGCACCTACACGCTCGCCGGGGCAATCGACGCCGACCGCGGCTGGGGTCTGGTCGACGAGTCGTGGCAGGCGATGGAGACGCTCGGCAGCTACGGCGGTGATCGCTGGTTCGGCCTGGGCGACCGCGACCTCGGCACTCACCTCTACCGCACCGACCGACTGACGGCCGGCGCCAACCTCACCGAGGTCACGGCCGAGATCACCCGACGGTGGGGCCTTGATTGCCGGTTGCTGCCCGTCTCCGACGATCCGGTCCGCACCATGGTCACCCTTCACGACGGCGACGAGATCAGCTTCCAGGAGTATTTCGTGAGACTCGCCCATGATGTCGCGGTGACGGCAGTCCGATTCGCAGGCGTCGACGACGCGAGGCCCTCACCTGCCGCTCTCGACGCGATACGTGAGGCCGACACCTTGGTGATCGCACCGTCCAATCCGATCGTCTCGATCGGGCCGGTGCTGGCCGTGCCCGGGGTCCGCGAGGCGGTCGCGGTCCGGCGGGAGCGCAATGTCGCCATCTCCCCGATCGTCGGCGGCAGGGCGCTCAAGGGCCCGGCCGACCGGATGCTGGCCGAACTCGGCGAGGAGCCGAGCGTCGTCGGCGTGGCTCGGCGCTACCGCGACCTGGTGTCCACACTGATCATCGACGACGTCGACGCCCACCTCGCATCAGAGGTCGAGAGAACCGGTGTGAGGGCCCTGGTGACCTCCACCATCATGGCCCAGCCCGGAGTGGCAGCCGAACTCGCCCGCACCGCCGTCGCCGCCGCCTTCGGTTCGCCGACATGAGCGGGCTCGAGATAATCCCGATCGACGGACTCCCCCAGGTCGTACCCGGCGACGATCTGGCCGACCTCATCGGCGCCGTGGCGCACGACCTTCGCGACGGCGATTGCCTCGTCGTCACCCAGAAGGTGGTGTCGAAGGCCGAGGGTCGGCTGGTCGACATCGACCCGTCCGATCCTCTCGGCCACAAACCGCTGGTCGAGCAGGAATCGGTGCGGGTGCTGCGGCGAAGAGGTCAACTCGTCATCTCCGAAACGATCCACGGGTTCGTCTGCGCCAATGCCGGCGTCGACGTGTCGAACGTGGAGCCCGGCCAGGCCGCGCTGCTGCCGGTCGACAGCGACCGTTCCGCCCGCGGAATCCGTGACCGACTGAAGGCCCGCCGTGGGGTCGATGTGGCCGTGGTCGTCAGCGACACGTTCGGACGCCCGTGGCGGCGCGGCGTCACCGATGTGGCGATCGGATGTGCCGGAATCGGTGCCATCGCCGACCTGCGCGGCACCCGTGATGCTCTGGGGCGCGAGCTTCAGGTCACCGAGGTGGCGATCGTCGACGAAATCGCGTCCGCCGCTGATCTCGTCATGGGCAAGTCGACCAACACGGCAGTGGCGATCGTCCGCGGACTGGATCGGAATTGGTTCCGCCGGGGCAACGTGGTGGAGGAGATCGTTCGGGATCCGGCCGACGACCTGTTCCGCTGATCTCAGCCTCGGAAACCGTTGGGGTGGGTTCTCTGCCAGTTCCAGTGATCCCGCAACATGTCGTCGATGTCACGTGAGGCCCTCCAGCCGAGCAACTCGGCGGCATAGGACGGGTCGGCCCATATCTGCTCGATATCGCCCGAACGTCGCCCGACGATCTCGTATGGAACGGGGCGCCCCACGGCCTCACCGGCCGCCGCCACCACCTCGAGAACGGATCGGCCCATACCCGTGCCGAGGTTGACTGCGGTGCATCCGCCCAGGCCGGCGGCGAGGGCGTCGAGAGCGCAGACATGGCCCTCGGCCAGGTCGACGACATGGATGTAGTCGCGTACGGCGGTGCCATCGGGGGTGTCGTAGTCGGAACCGAAAACCTGCAGTTTGTCCAACCGACCTACCGCCACCTGCATCACGAATGGCACGAGATTGTCGGGAACGCCGTAGGGGTCCTCGCCGATCATGGCGCTCGGATGAGCGCCGACCGGATTGAAGTAACGCAGCAGGATGGCGTCAAGTGCGCTTGCCTCGCACGCGTCACGCAGGATCTGCTCACTCATGTACTTGGTCCGGGCGTAGGGGCTTTGTGCCCCGGTGGGAGCGGCTTCGGTGACCGGGATCACATCGGGCTGCCCGTAGACCGTGCACGACGAAGAGAACACCAGGCGACCGACCCCGTGCGAGACCATGGCCTGGGCCAGGCCGATGGTGGAACCCAGGTTGTTGTCGTAGTAGTCGAGCGGCTTCTCGACCGATTCTCCCACTGCCTTGGAGGCCGCGAAATGGATCACCTCGTCGATGTCGTGGGTCTCGAACACCACGTCGAGGGCCCGGTGATCTCTCATGTCGGCCTCAACGAACGCCATGTCGGGGGTGGTGAGGGCCCTCACCGCGTCGACCGCCTCGCGACACGAGTTGGAGAGATTGTCGAGAATCACGACGCGACGACCGGACTCGTGGAGCGCAACCGCCGTGTGGCTGCCTATGTAGCCGGCGCCCCCGGTGACGAGGACGGCCATGTTCAGACCACCTCGGGGATTTTCGATGCGGTGACGACCGAGCCGTCCTCGACCACGGTGTCGTCGCCGATCATCGACATCCCGGTGACCCTGGCGTTGGCGCCCACCGTGGCTCGCGGCCCGATCACGGATGCTTCCACGAGCGCCCCGGCCGACACCGTTGCTCCCGGGAGTACCGCTGAATGGCGCACTGTCGCGCCGGCCTCCACCGATGCCCCGTCCATCACGATCGAGTGGTCGACCACCGCGTCGTCCGACACGGCTGCGCCGGCGGAGACTCCGGCGACCGGTGGGCCACGCAGACCGTCGATCAAGTCGAGTTGGACCTGGAGATAGGTGGCCGGTGTGCCGGCATCGGCCCAGTAGGCGTCCGACGGCACGGCCCACAGGGACCCGTCGGCGACCATCCTCGGGAAGGTCTCCCGTTCGATCGATACCCTGCGGCCATCGTCGACGCGGTCGAGAACGGACGGCTCGAGCACGTAGGTGCCGGCGTTTATCCAGTTGGTGGGGGCCTCTTCGCGTGGCGGCTTCTCGACGAATCCCAGCACTCGGCCCCCCTCGTCGGTCGCAACGACACCGTAGTCGGAGGGATCATCGACCGAAGTCAGGGCGATGGTGGCCTCGGCGCCCACTTGGTGATGACGCCGCCACAGAACCCCGACGTCGAGATCTGTGAATACGTCGCCGTTGACGACGATAAATGTCTCGTCGATGCCGGCCGCGAGGGCGGCGAAACGGATCGCTCCCGCGGTGTCGAGCGGCTCGGGTTCGACCGCGTACCGGAGTCTCACGCCGGCGCACAGCGCGTCGGGGTAGGCGGCCCGGAAGACGTCCTCCCTGTAGCCCAACGAGAGGACCACCTCGTCGACCCCATGGCGGGCCAGCCCGCCCACCACATGTTCGAGCATCGAGCGATCGACGACCGGCAGCATCTGTTTCGGGGTGGAAAGCGTGAGCGGCCGCATCCGTGTGCCGAATCCGCCTACCAGTACGACAGCCTTCATGGAACCTCCTCGTCGTCGCGCGCCGTGCAACGATCGGTCGTGAGAACCGGTCGGCGGCCCGAACGGGTGATTCAGAGAATGTAACCCGAGCTCAGGGGGTCGACGTGGTTGTCGCCACAGCCGATGTGGTTGTCGCCGTGGCCGATGTGGTGGCCGGCGCGACAGTGGTGGTCGACGTGTCGGGCGATGCACCGTGCCCACCGTCTCCCGGGTTGGATCCCGCCGGCCCGCGGGTCACGCCGGTGGCCTGGTCCAGCGCATCGAGGTGAGCGGCATCCGGAGGCGGTGGGACCTGGTCGGGGGCGACGCGGGCGATCGTGAACGCCTGGCGGTTCTTGTCGTAGCGGATGCTGTCGAAATTGGAGTCGTATACCTTGACCAGACTGACATTGGGGTCGACCGCGTAACGAGCCACCTTGATGACCGAGGGCTGGCCCCCACAGTCGACACCGGCCGAGAGCGTGGCGAAATCAGGGGCGGAGATTCCCTGGGTGGTGACCGAGGCACCAACCGCCGACAAGAAGACACCAAGCGTGGCATTGGCACCCGTGGCACTGCTGTTGGCCGGCTCGATGTGGGTCAGGCCGTCGCCGTGTGTGTGGATGCCGTCAGGGTTGCCTTCACCCTGGAAGCTCGGCAGGAATGAATCCGAAGCACAGTCGTAGACTTCGTAGGCCTCGTGCCAGTGGTCTCCGATGCGCGGTGCAGCCAATGCTTCACGTGATGTGCGCGAGACGGCCACCAAGCCGATCCCGAGGATGGCGACGAGGGCCATGGCGAGCGGAAACCCCAGCTCGCGACGCTCCGAGGCTCCGCGTGACGATGCGGCCGCACGAGCGGCACGCTGGACCTTCTTCGACGAACTTGCTCTACCCACGGGCGACCACGCTACCGCTCAGACCATGCTCTTCGGCACGCGGGTCAGCGGCCGGCCCTCAACTCCTCGAACAGGTCGATGTAGGCCGAGGCCACGCCGGCCGGAGACACCCAGGCCTCGACGAAAGCGCGACCCTTGGCGCCCATCCGTGTCCGACGCTGCGGCGAGTCGATGAGTTCGCTGAGAGCAGTGAGAAACTCGACTGGATTCTCCGGCTCCACCGCGACCCCGGCACCACTGCGGTCGATGACCCTCGTGACCTCGGTGTCCGGATCGAGAGATGCCAGAACGGGCCGTCCGGCGGCGAGTATCGAGTAGAGCTTCGACGGCACCGATGCTCTGGCCAGGCCCTTGCGGAGCGCAATCACGTGGATGTCGGCGGCCGCCAGGACCTCGGGCAGCCGTTCGGACGGCTGAAAATCGATGAACCTGACATTGTCCAGTCCCGTCGCCTGCTCTTCGAGCGCCGGTCGACCCGAGCCGCCCCCGTTGATCACGAACACCACCTCATGGCGGTCCCTCAAGGCCCGTGCCGCCTCGATCATGAGCCCCAACGGCTGGGAGAAACCGACATTTCCCGCATACATCACCACCGTCCGGTCGCCCAGACCGAAGTCGTCCCGGTAGGAATTCCGAACCGACCCCGGCTGAATGCGTTCACTGTCGACGAAATTGGGGATGACCCTCACCGGCGTGCAGCCATCGGCGATCTTGGCCTCGACATTTCGGCGGAGATCGTCGGACAGGACGGTGACAGCGTCACAACGCCGGTAGGTGAAACGCTCCAACCACTCGGCGAACCGGATGACACGAGGGTTGGTGAGCGCTCCCACCTCGACCGCTACGTCGGGAAAGATGTCCTGAACGTTGTAGACGACCGGAGCCCGCCGCAGCCGGGCCGCCACCCACCCGGCGAGGCCGAGTGTGGGTGGCGGAGCCATGGCCAGCACCGCGTCGGGGCGGCTGCGCTGAAAGACCGAAGCGATCCCGACGAGCGCCGTGAATCCCACGAATGCCGCCGCCCTCGCCGGAATCTTCGTCTTGTCGGTCGGGAAGGGGTGGACCCGCGTGATGCGACCCCACCCGGTGACCTCCCGTCGGATCAACGCCCCCCGCCACGCCGGTTCGATGCCGTGGCGCTCATACCAGGGTAGTGAGGTCACGACGTGGACAATGTGCCCGGCGTCGGCCAGTTGATGCACGATCTCGGACATGACCACACCGGTGGGGGCGACGTCGGGTTCGAAATGCGGGCAGATCACCAGGAGCCTCACGAGATGACTCCGGCCCACGCCTCGAGCAGTCGCCGGGCCGATTCCCGGGGCCGGTAGACCTCACAACGAGCACGCCCCGCATCCACCAGGCGTCGGATCTCCGGACCGCCGGCCAGCACCGACTCGATGGCCTCGGCCCACCCATCGACATCGTCGGGATCGACCATGATCGCGGCCCCGCCGAGCACCTCGGGTAGCGCGGCGGCATCGGCGGCCACCACCGGTGTGCCACACCTCATGGCCTCGAGCACGGGCAGGCCGAAGCCCTCGTAACGCGAAGGGAAGGCGAGCACGTCGGCCCTGGCCAGCAGGGCGGCCAGGGTCGATACCGGCACGCGCCCCGGCGACACAACCGTGTCGCCGAGACCGCTCGAGGAGATGGCCGAACTGACCTCGTCGTGGGCAGCACCCCGGGATCCCGTGAGCACCAGGCGCATCGATCGACGCGACGCCGCCAGTCTCGACATCGCCCGCAACAGGACCACGTGGTTCTTGTGGGGGTGGGTGATCGCCGGGTAGAGCACGACCTCGAATCCATCGAGCCGGGCGAGGAGATCGGTGGTGGCCGGATCGGGAGGTGCGACGTCCGGCCCAGGGTCGTCCCACGTCGACGGCACGACCCTGAGTTTCGAGGGGTCGGCGCCGAGACGATCGACCACGCGGCCCGCCACCCACTCGGAGGGGGTGCATATCAGATCGGCCGCGGCCACGGTTCTGGGCAGCATCCTCCGCATGTAGGCACGCTTCGATCGGGAGAAGTTCTCCGGCATGTCGAGGGGCTGCGTGTCGTGAATGGTGACGGCGGCAGGAACGGACCGCATCGCGGGGACGTGGCCACCGAAATGGTGAACGAGGTCGGCTCCCCGACTCCTTCGGGTCAGCCAGGAGCTCTCCATTGCGAGCCGCAACGGTCGCCGGGCTCCTCCGATGGGAGCCATCGCGGTGGGGTAACGCTCGACCAGATCAGGGTGGGAGGACGCCAGGTCGTTCATGCCCGCCAGTTCCACGTCGATACCTGCGGTCGGTTCATCCGATACCGCCCGCAGGAGACGGGTGGTGTACTCCTCGCTACCGCCCACCACGCCGGGCACCATCCAGCAGAGGTTGGCAACGACACGACTCACGACGTCACCTCGTCGTAGGCCGCCATGATCACGTCAGCGGTGGCATCCCAGGTCATGGCGGCGGCCCTGACCCGGCCGGCGGCGGCGAGTCGGAGCCGATGGGTGCGGTCGTCGAGCAGCCGGTCCATCGATCCGGCGAGAGCGTCGAGATCGGTGGGGTCGACCAGTTCGGCGGCACCGCCGGCCACCTCCTCGGTGGCCGTGCCCGAGCTGGTGATGACCGGCGTGCCCTGCGCCATGGCTTCGAGTACGGGCATCCCGAAACCCTCGAGAAGGCTCGGATAGACGAAGATCTCGGCCAGATCGTAGAGAACCATCAGGTCCCTCTGGGTCACCCTGCCGAGTCGGATCACCGGAAGACGCGCCGCGGCGATCATCTCGTCGATGTCGACTCCCCAGCCGTCCGGGCCGACCAACACGAGCGGCACATCGTGGGTGGTGGAGCGCAACGCGGCGAGGAGGCCTCGGAGATTCTTGCGCGGTTCGGCCGTGCCGACCCACAGCAGGAACCGAGCCGGCAGATCGTGGCGTGACGCGACCTGGTGACGATCGGATTCGGAGACGACCATCGCGTCGACCCCCCACGGCGCCACCCGTATCCGTTCGCGCAGGATCCCGTGCCGGATGCAGTCATCGGCCGTCGTCTGCGAGGGGACGAGCACGATCTCGGCACACCGCCGGGTGAGTTCGAACGATCGGGTCATGAAGGAAACGCCGTGCTTGGTGAAGTAGCCGGGACGGTGCATGAACGCCAGGTCGTGGACGGTGACCACGATCGGGACGCCGCCTCCGGGCGGGACCACCCCCCCGGTGGCGTGGATGACATCGACCGGACCGGTGATCCTCTGTATGGCCGGCCGTCTCAGTCGGTGCCAGGACTCGTACATCGCGATGCGGTTCATGGGCATGCGCTTGACGTCGACGCCGGGTTCGACGAGCGGATCCGGGCCGCGGAGATGAAACGCCGACACGCCGACCACGTCCCACTTTTGCTTTCGGGAAACGGCGGCGAGGCTTCTCACCGTCGAGGCTGCGGTGCCGCCGGGCACTCGGTGCCAGCTCTGTTCGACGACGGCGGCCACACGCTTGTTCACTACGGGATTCTGGCACGCGAAGACACCGGACCAACCGACCGCCGACGGCCGCGTCCGTCGTCGGGCGCGGATACCATCCCGCGGATGGCCGAACCGTTCGAACACCAGCACGTTTTCGTCACCGGCGGATCAGGGTTCCTCGGTACGTCGGTCAGGGCCGCCTTGGCACGTCGCGGGGTCACGAGGGTCACGTCGCCGACCAGCTCGGAGGTCGACCTGCTCGACCGGGCGGCCTCGACCGCGGCCATCGAGGCCGCCCGGCCCGACGTGGTGATCCATCTGGCCGCCCGCGTCGGTGGAATCGGGGCCAACATGGAACGTCCCGCCTCGCTCTACCTGGAGAATCTCCTCCTGGGCACCAACGTCATCGAGGCAGCCCGCGCCGCCGGTGTCGCCAAGACGGTGGTGGTGGGCACGATCTGCAGCTATCCGAAGCTGACGCCGGTGCCGTTCTCCGAAACCTCGCTGTGGAACGGCTACCCCGAGGAAACCAACGCCCCCTACGGCATCGCCAAGCTCGCCCATCTGGTGCATCTGCAGGCCAACCGTGCCCAGTACGGCCAGCGTGGCATCTACCTGATGCCGACCAACCTCTACGGTCCGGGCGACAAGTTCAACCCGGCCGTGTCCCACGTGATCCCGGCGCTCATCCGCAAGTGCGTGATCGCCCGCGACGCCGGCGACGACGACGTCGAGGTGTGGGGAACCGGCTCGGCCAGCCGCGAGTTCCTGTTCGTCGACGACGCGGCGCGCGGCATCGCTCTGGCCGCCGAGCACTACGACGGTGATCAGCCGGTCAATCTGGGGGCCAACCGTGAACTTCTGATCAAGGAACTGGTCGAGATGATCGCCGAGCTCACCGGCTTTCAGGGCCGAATCCGCTGGAACGATTCCCGCCCGGACGGTCAGCCCCGCCGATGCGTCGACGCCAGCCGGGCCCGCGAGTTGTTCGATTTCGAAGCGACCACCGACTTCCGTGACGGGCTCCGCGAAACGATCACCTGGTATGAGTCCAATCGGGAGGCCGCCGAGGCCCGCGGCAGCTAGAAGCCCGCAAGACCCACGAAATACTCGACCGTGCGCTCGACACCGTTGCGTAGTTCGATTTTGGGCTCCCAGCCCAGTATCTCGCGTGCCCGGGTGATGTCGGGCCTTCGTTGGGTCGGATCGTCCACCGGAAGGTCGTGGTATTCGATACCCGACGCCGAACCAACCACCTCGACCACGATCTCGGCCAGTTGGCTGATGGTGAACTCGTCGGGGTTTCCGATGTTGACCGGGTCGTTCTCGTCGGAGTCGAGCAGGGCGACCAGCCCCCGGATCTCGTCGTCGACGTAGCAGAAGCTGCGGGTCTGGCTGCCGTCACCGTAGATGGTGAGTGGCCGCCCCTTCAGGGCCTGGACGATGAAGTTGGACACCACCCGGCCGTCACCGGGCCTCATGCGCGGACCGTAGGTGTTGAAGATCCTCACTATCCGGGTGTCGAGCGAGTGGTAGCGGTGGTAGGCCATCGTCATGGCCTCGGAGAATCTCTTGGCCTCGTCGTAGACGCCTCGGGGGCCGACCGGGTTGACATTGCCCCAGTAGGACTCGTGCTGAGGGTGGACCTGGGGGATCCCGTAGACCTCGGAGGTCGAGGCGATGAGGAACTTGGCTCCCTTGGCCTTGGCCAATCCGAGCGCGTTGTGGGTTCCGAGTGACCCGACCTTCAGTGTCTGGATCGGTATCTCCAGGTAGTCGATCGGTGATGCCGGACTGGCGAAGTGGAGCACGGCATCGACCTCGCCCGGCACCCGGATGTATTCCGAGACGTCGTGCTCGACGAACTGGAATTCACGTTGGGTGAAGAGATGCTCGACATTGGAGACGCTGCCGGTGACGAGATTGTCGATGCAGACGACGGCATCGCCGCGGGCCAGCAGCGAATCGCAGAGATGAGATCCGAGGAATCCGGCACCGCCGGTGACCACGACCCTGGCCATCAGCGTCGACCCACCCCCTGGTAGGTGAAGCCGCGACGCCGCACCGCCCCCCGATCGAGGATGTTGCGGGAATCGACGATGTGGAGGTCGGCCATCAGCGAGGCGATCTTGTCGAGGTCGAGCCACTTGAACTCATCCCACTCGGTCACCACGACCAGCGCGGAGGCCCCCTCACACGCCGCATAGGCGTCGCCCACCACCTCGAGTCCGTCGACGTCGACATCGGACACCACCGGATCGAAGGCCCTGACCTTCGCGCCCTTCGCCACAAGTCGTTTGGCGATCTCGAGGGCCGGCGATTCACGGATGTCGTCGGTGCCGGCCTTGAAGGCCAGACCCAGCATGGCCACGGTCTTCCCGTTGACATCGACCATGTCGGTGACCTTGCGCACGGTGCGATCGAATTGTTCCTCGTTGACCGACACCACACCTCTGAGCAGGGAGAAGTCGTAGCCGGACCCCTCGGCGATCGAGATCAGCGCCCGCGTGTCCTTCGGGAAGCATGAACCGCCCCACCCCGGCCCCGGACGCAGGAACTCGTGACCGATCCGGTGGTCGTATCCGATACCCAGGAGGACGTCGTTGACGTCGGCGCCCACGGCCTCACACACCGCGGCGATGGCGTTCGTGAACGACAGTTTTGTGGCCAGGAACGCGTTGGCCGCATACTTCGTGGTCTCCGCCGATGCCGGGTCGGTGACCATGATCGGGGCCATCACCCCCAGGTAAAGGGACGCCACGCGCGCTGCCGCGGCTCGATCGTCGGATCCGACGATGACACGATCAGGATGCAGGAAGTCGTCGACTGCGCTTCCCTCGCGCAGAAATTCCGGATTCGACACGACCGGAATGTCGGATCGACCGAGGGCCTGCTCGACCAGTCGGGTCGAACCGACCGGCACCGTCGACTTGTTGACCACGATCGTACCCGCTCGGAGTTTCGCGCTTATCGCACCCGCCGCGGCCCGTATGTAGCTCAGGTCGGCGGAGCCGTCGGCTCCCTGAGGGGTGGGTACGCACAGATAGACGAAATCGGCGTCTTCCACCACATTCTCGGACCCGAGCACGAAACTCAATCGACCGGCGGCCATGCCTGCCTTGACCAGCTCCCCGAGGCCGGCCTCGTGGATGGGGATTCTCCCTTCTTGGAGCAGGCGGACCTTCTCGGGGATGATGTCGGCACAAACCACCTCATGACCGAGATGAGCGAAGCACGCGCCGGTGGTCAGACCGACGTATCCGGTGCCGATCACGGTGATTCTGTTGGTCATCGGTTCTCCCACGAATGATCCCGCCATCCCCTCGGCACGGCCACGGCCGAGATGAGAACCTTCGGCGGGGTCCACGGGCGAAACGTGGTGCGCTCATCCACAGCTCTCACCCGCCGGGGGTCGGCCCATGATCGTGATGGTGGTCGTGGTGACCGGTTCGGTGGTGGTGTCGGCAGCGGCAACCGTGGTCGACGGTGTCGATGACGAAGTGATGCCGGGCAGAGTTGTCGGTGGCACGGCAGCGACGACTCCCCCCAGGTCGGGTACCGGCACGTCACCGAGTCGGTCGATCTCCCGAAGAGTCTCGCTGGTGCCCTGCGGGAACAGGAACAACACCTGCTGATGGTCGGCTCCGAGCACCAGCTCGATCCGGGTGGCCGACGCGCCCTCGGTGATCGCCGGTATCGGAAGCAGGTAGCGGGCAATCGTTTCCGCCGCGGCCCGCTGCCCGGGTGGGTAGACGATCACGGAATGAGGCACAACGGTGGTTATCTGCTGCTGGCTGGTCACGTTGAAACCGATATCGGCCAGCACCCCCGAGTCGCCCGACAGCACTGCGGCATCGGCGGCATAGACATCGAAGCTGATGTCGGCCGGCCGGATCGAATCGGCGGCGCCGCGAAACACGTCGAGCGCAGCGGAATCAGCGCCGTCGACGAGAATCTCACCGATGTAGGTGGTGCCATCGTCGGAGTAGCGCGTGGTGACGGTGAGCGAGTAGCGGGTGATGTTGTCGGGATTGAACGAGCTGAACGACTCGCCGACCTTGATCAATTCGGCGGGGGTCAGTTCGCTGTCGAGAACCATGCTCCGAGCGCCGGCCTTGATCAGCCTCGCCAGAGTCTGAGGGTTGCGCGCTCCTCGCTGGATGGCCCGCTCGAGGGCCAGCACCAGGAAGTCCTGCTGTCGCTTGATGCGTTCGAAATCATTGGTGCCGGTGGTGACCCATTTCCCGTCGATGAACTCCTGGTAGTCCTTCCTGGGCCGCACGTAGGCCAAGGCCTCGACACCGTTGAGTACCCAGCAGCCCGAGGATTGGATGTTGAGGCCGGTGGCCACCGACTTGGTCGGGTTGGGGAACCACACCGGCACCCCGCCGATCTCGTCGACCACTTGCTGGAACCCCTTGAAATCAACCTGGATGTAGTGGTTGATGTCGATGTCGAACACGCTCTTGATCGTCTCGATCAGCTTCTCCGGTCCGCCGATCAGGAGCGCAGCGTTGATCCGATAGCTCGAGGAACCGGGGATCGGCACGTAGAGGTCACGGGGTATCGGCAGCACCCATGCCTGTTGCGAGACCGGGTCGAGGCGGAGTATGGCGATGGTGTCGGCGTTGCTGCGGCCCCTCGGGTCGACCACGCGGCCGATGTTGATCGGGTCGTTGGGGTCGAGACCCTTGGCGCTGTCGGTGCCCACCAGGAGAAAGTTCACCGGCTGGCCGGGGTCGGATGTCGTGGCCAGAACCTGGCCCGCGATCTCGACGCGTCCGATGTCGGCCACCCCTTGGTAGAAGGTCTGGACCCACCACACCGCCGCCACCGCCGCGCCGATCACCACCAGCGACGTCAGCAGCACCAGCCGTTGGGGCCACGTGCGCCTCAACAACTCATCTTCGGGCATCGTCACGGGTGGTGATCGTAGCCGCCGACGATTGTCCGCCGTGATCGCTCACGAAGTCGGGGCGGCGGGCCGAAGACGGACCACGTCGCCAACCGACACGACGTGACGGGTCCCCGCGTCGTCGACCACGACCAGGCGTCCCTCACGATCGAGCTCGGTGGCCCGGCCGACCAGCCGCGTGGGGCCGGGCAGCTCGATCGTCACCCGCCGGCCGACGGTCGCCGAATGGGCGACGATCTCACGCCGAACGAGGCCCGGATCGGCCAGCCTCTCGGGCAGGGCGTCGATGATCCGGGCGAGAAGGCGGTCGCGGCCGACCGTTGCTCCGAGCTCCTCCATGGATGCCGCCGGCGGATCGGTGTCGACAGCGGCCACGTTGAGGCCGACCCCCACGACGACAACCGACGGTGGGCCATCGACCCACTCTGCCAGCAGGCCGGCCAGCTTGCGCATCGCTCCGCCCGACATCACAACCAGGTCATTGGGCCATTTGACGAGGACCCGGGCGCGGATCTGGCCGGCCGTGCCGAAACGCACCGCGGCGGCCACCGCGGCCATCACTTCGTGGGCCTTCTCCGGCCGGGCGGCGAATCGGAAGCTCACCAGCAGCGCACCTCCGGCGTCGAACCACTCGCGGTCGAGGCGACCACGTCCCGCCGTCTGATGATCGGCGACGAGCACCACCGGATCTGCCCGCCCGCCCCTGGCCTCGGCAACGAGATCGGCGTTGGTCGAACCGGTCAGCTCGACGTGGCGGAGTTCGGCCAGGCCCGCGCGTGACGCGGCGAGACGGCTCTCGGGGAATCCCATGCCTGCAGATGTAGCACCACCGGGCCTCGTTGGGGTAACCATTACCCCGTGTTCACAAAGGTCCTCATCGCCAACCGGGGCGAAATCGCGGTAAGAGTCATCCGTAGCTGCCAGGAACTGGGCGTCGCCACCGTCGCCGTCTACTCCGACCTCGATCGCAACGCACTGCACGTCAGGCTGGCCGACGAGGCCTACGCACTCGGAGGCCGGACGGCGGCCGAGTCGTATCTCGACACCGAGGCCATTCTCGAGGCGATTCGACTCAGCGGGGCCGACGCCGTGCACCCCGGCTACGGCTTCTTCTCAGAGAACGCCGACTTTGCCGAGTCGATCGCCGAGCGAGGGGTCACGTTCATCGGTCCTCCCCCGTCGGCCATCCAGGTGATGGGCGACAAGATCTCGGCTCGTCACGCGGCCGAGAAAGTGGGGGTTCTCGGGGTGCCTGGCTCCGCGGACCTGATCACCGATGCCTCCCAGGTGGCCGAGTTCGGTGAGAGCCACGGTTGGCCGGTCGCCGTCAAGGCGGCCTACGGCGGCGGCGGACGGGGGATGAGGGTCGTCGACGGGCCCGATCAGGCAGCCGATGCCCTCGCCGCGGCCCAGCGCGAATCCCTGGCCTATTTCGGGCGGGACGAGTGTTACCTGGAGCGCTACCTGTCGAATCCACGCCACGTGGAGGTACAGATTCTCGCCGATTCGCATGGTAACTGCCTCTACCTCGGTACCCGCGACTGTTCGACTCAACGCCGGCACCAGAAGCTGATCGAGGAGGCCCCGGCGCCCGGCATTCCCGCGGCCACTATTGCGGCCATGGGTTCGGCTGCGGTGGCCGTCGCCAACGGCTGCGGATACGTCAACGCCGGCACCGTCGAGTTCCTCTACGAGGACGGCCGGTTCCACTATCTCGAGATGAACACCCGGCTGCAGGTGGAGCACCCTGTCACCGAATTGGTCACCGGTATCGACCTTGTCGAGCAGCAGTTGCGGATCGCATCCGGCGAAACGCTCGGTTTCGAGCAGGCCGACATCGTCACGCGCGGACACGCCATCGAGCTGCGGATCAACGCCGAGGATCCGGCCGACGGAGCGTTTCTCCCGTGTCCGGGAACCATCACGTCGATGTCGACCCCCGGCGGGTTCGGCACCCGCTTCGACACCGGCTACGAGTCCGGCGACGAGGTGAGCCAGTTCTACGACAACCTGATCGGCAAGCTGATCGTGTGGGGCGATACCCGTGAGCGCACCATCGCCCGGGCCATACGTGCCCTTGGTGAGTTGAGGATCGGGGGCATCGCCACCACCTCCCCCGCCCTGCTCGCCGTTCTGCAACACCGGGACTTCGCCGCGATCGAACACTCCACAAAGTGGGTCGAGGAGTCGCTCGACCTGAGTGGGATCGGCCCGGCCGACACTCCCGAGCGGTCCGAGGACGAGACACCACGTGTGAAGCGAGAACTCGACGTCGAGGTCAACGGCAAACGCTTCTCGGTGTCGATGTGGATACCCGATTCGTCACCGTCGGCGCTGCGTCCCCGTCGAAATCCACGTCGACATACCGGGGGCGTCTCGGCCTCCGGCAGCGGTGACGTTGCCGTTCCCATGCAGGGCACGATCGTGAAGATCTTCGTGGCGGTGGGCGACACCGTCGAGGTCGGCGACACCATCGTGGTGCTCGAAGCCATGAAGATGGAGAACAACATCGTCGCCGCCAAATCCGGCACCGTCGCGGAGATCAACGTCGCCGAGGGCGATTCCGTCGGCAGCGGTGACATCGTCGCCGTCGTATCCTGACTCCCGGTCCTCGCCATGCCCCACGCATCAGGTCACACTGGAGAGGTGGAATCCAACCCGATGCGTGAGCGGATCAGCGAGGCACGCGACGCGGCCACCGGGCTCAGCGAGAAAGGGGCCGCTCGTCTGGCCCGCGACTCGAAGCTCCATGTCCGCGAGCGCATCGATCTGCTGTTCGATACCGACACCTTCGTCGAGGACGCGCAGTTGGCTCACGCAACTGCCGACGGCTACCCCGCCGACGGCGTGGTCACGGGGGTCGGACTGGTGGAGGGCCGACCGGCCGTGGTCGTCGCCAACGACCCCACCGTCAAGGCCGGATCGTGGGGAGCACGCACCGTCGAGAAGATCGTACGAGCCACCGAACGCGCCCTCGAAGCCGACCTGCCGATCTTCTGGTTTGTCGACTCGGCCGGAGCGCGCATCACCGATCAGGTCCAGTTGTTTCCCGGGCGCCGCGGCGCAGGGCGAATCTTCCACAATCAGGTTCGCCTGTCGGGGCGCGCCCCGCAGGTCTGCTGCCTTTTCGGGCCGAGCGCGGCCGGTGGCGCATACATCCCTTCGTTCTGTGATGTCGTGTTCATGGTCGAGGGCAACGCCTCGATGTACCTCGGGTCCCCGCGCATGGCCGAGGAGGTCATCAATGAACACGTGAGCCTGGAGGAAATGGGTGGTGCCCGGATGCACGCCTCGGTCTCGGGGTGCGGCGACAATCTCTTCGCCGACGACACCGACGTGATCGACGCCGCCAAGACCCTGTTCACCTACCTTCCGACCTCGTGGGAGGAAGACCCTCCTTCGTTCGCCCCCGAGGAACCGGTCGACCCCCTGACGGCGGGAGTCATCCCGGGCGACGAGAGGACCGGATACGACATCCACCGTGTGATCGACGGCCTGGTCGATGCCGACAGTTTTTTCGAGATCAAGCCGCTGTTCGCCCCCGAACTCGTCGTGGGGTTCGCCCGACTCTCGGGTAACTCGGTGGGCATCGTCGCCAACAACCCGGCCGTCAACGGCGGGGTGCTGTTCATCGACTCCGCCGACAAGGCCGCCCGCTTCATCTGGATGTGCGACGCCTACAACGTGCCCCTCGTCTATCTGGCCGACGTGCCCGGTTTCATGATCGGAACCGAGGTCGAGCGTCGCGGCATCATCCGGCACGGCGCGAAGATGATCACCGCGGTGGCGGAGGCCACGGTGCCGACGATCTCGGTGATCCTGCGCAAGGCCTACGGTGCCGGCCTCTACGCCATGTGCGGCCCGGCGTTCGGCCCGGATGCCTGCCTGGCACTGCCGTCGGCGAAGATCGCCGTGATGGGGGCCGAGCCGGCCGTGAACGCGGTGTTCGCCAACCAGATCGCGGCGATCGACGACCCCGCCGAACGCCGGCAGTTCATCGATGACCGTCGGCGGGAATTCGATGAGGACGTCGACCTGCTCCGGCTGGCATCGGACCTGGTGATCGACGCGGTGATAGAGCCGGAGGAACTACGACGGGAGATCATCATCAGGCTGGCCCTGGCCGCGTCGAAGAACCGGGATTTCAGCCGACGTCGACATGGGGTGCCACCGGTCTGAGGCCGATCTACTCGGCCGCCTCCGACAGTGCTTCGGAAAGCGTGGGATGCACGAGGATGCTCTCGTGTATGTCGGCGACGGTGAGTCCGTTGGTGACGGCAACCGCTATCACCGAGATCAGTTCGGCGGCATGACGTCCGACGATCGACCCCCCCAGCACGACCCCGGTGGCCGGATCCGACACGATCTTGACGAAACCTCTGGAGTCGTCGTTGATCAGCGCCTTGGCGGCCGAGGCAAACGGCACTTTGGTGACGCGTACCTTGCGACCCGCGGCGAAAGCATCTGCTTCGGCCAGCCCCACATCGGCGATCTCCGGCTCGGTGAAGATCGCGGACGCGGCCTTGTCATAGTCGAGGTGGCGGTGGCTCCTCGCGGTCATGCCCATCGCGTGTTCGGCGATCTTGCGGCCCTGCATCGAAGCCACCGACGAGAGCGGTAGCCGGCCCGAGAGGTCACCGGCAGCATAGATGTGGGGCACGTTGGAGCGGAGGTGAACATCAACCGGCACGTAGCCGCGGTCGGATTCGACCCCGGCGGTCTCGAGCCCGAGCATTTCGCTGTTGGGAATCGACCCGATCGCCACCAGAGCATGCGAACCGCGCACGATGCGACCGTCCTCGCAGTTGACCACCACCACCTCGTCGCCGTCGCGCGACACCGAGTTGGCCCGGGCCCCCTTGAGCAGCTTGACACCGCGCGCCAGGAAGTCGCTCTCGAGCTCCGCCGCCACCTCGGGATCCTTCTGTGGAAGCACCTGCTGACGGCTGACCACGAGAGTGACCTCACTGCCCATCGACCGGAACATGTGGACAAACTCGACACCGGTGACACCCGAACCGATCACGACCAGGTGTTCGGGCAGCACGGAAGGGGGATAGCAGTCGCGGGTGAGAAGGATCCGTTCACCATCAACATTGGCCCAATCCGGGTTGCGGGGTCGGCTTCCCGTAGCCAGGACGATCGCATCGGCCTCGATCTCGCGGTGCCCGTCATCGGTCTCGACGCCGACCAGCTTGGGCCCGAGGAGCGACCCGATACCACTTATCATCTCTACGTTCTGGCTGGAGAGCAGGGTACGAACCGAACTCTCGAGCCGGCGTTCGATGGCCGCGAGCCGCTCCTTCAGCTTCGCCAGATCGACGTCGGATTCGGCACCATGCAGGCCCATCCTCGTGACTCGTCCCATGAACGACCGGGCATTGCCGGTGGCGATCATGGCCTTGGACGGAATGCAGTCCCAGAGGTGGGCGGCACCACCGAAGGTGTCGCGTTCGATCAGGACCACCTCGGCTCCTAGTCGGGCGGCGGTGGTGGCGCAGGCGTGACCACCGGGGCCACCACCGATGATCACGAGGCGTGTTCGCATGATCCGACAATATCGGCCGTCGCGACCGGCGTGGACCAAGTCCCCGCATCGCGTCGTATGGGTGTGCCGGGAGTACATTCGTCGGTCGTGGCCAAACTCCCTTCAGAGACCAGAACGCTCCGGGAGGATGCACAGGATCGTCATTGGGTGGCCGTGATTTCGGTGGCCATCGCCGTGGCGGCGGTCGGCGGGATCGTCCTGAGGTTCTGGGCTCCCTCGCCTCTGTGGCTCGACGAGGCACTTTCGGTCAACATCGCCGCCCTTCCCTTCTCGGACATGGTCGCCGCTCTGCGCCACGACGGTCACCCGTTGCTCTACTACCTGCTCCTCGGCTGGTGGATCGACCTGTTCGGCAATTCCGACCTTGCGGTGCGGTCGCTGTCGGGGATCTTCTCGATCGGCGCCGTGCCGGTGATCTGGGCATTGGGACGACGGATCGACCGGCGTACCGGTCAAGTCGCGCTGGTGCTGGCTCTCTCATCGCCCTTTCTGTTGCGTTACGGCACCGAGACCCGCATGTACGCCCTGTTGGTGCTGCTCGTCGCTCTCGGCTGGCTCGCCGTGCTGCGGGCCATGGAGTCACCCACGACCGGACGCCTGATCGCCGTGGCACTCGTCGCCGCGGCTCTCGTCTACACCCACTACTGGAGCTTCTGGCTGATCGGCGCCGTGGTGCTGATGCTCCTGTGGTGCATGATCCGTGACGCCCGACTCTCGTTCGCGGCAAAGCGGGTCCTCGCCGCGATCCTGGTCGGATCCGCCACATTGGTTCCCTGGATCGGTGTGCTCTACGACCAGGTGACCACCACCGGCACGCCATGGGCCGGCCGCGCCCGACCGGCGGAGGTGGTGATGGAGGTGGTGCAGGCCATGGGCGGCTCGCGCCGCTTCGAAGGCGAAACCCTCGGCATCATGTTCCTCATAGCCGCGCTGATCGGCACGTTCGCCCTCGCCGCCAAGCCGGGCCGTATCGAACTGGGTCGACCGGCCAACGGCACCGCGCTCGGGGCCGCCGTCGCCGCCGGCCTGACCCTCACCATCGGGACGGTGATGGCACTGATCACCGCCGGGGCCTTCGAACCCCGCTACGCGGCGGTTGTCGTGCCGTTCGTGCTGATCCTCGCCGCCCGCGGAATCGTCATGTTCCCCGAGAACATCGCGACGGTGCTGGTCATTGTCGTCCTGGCCGGGGGCCTGGCGGTCGGCACCGATGACGCCAGGCGTGATCGAACCCAGGCCCGTGATGTTGCCGCGGCCATCGAGGCCGGAAGCCGGCCCGGCGACCTGGTGGCGTTCTGCCCTGACCAGGTCGGCCCGTCGACGCTTCGCGAGCTCCACGCCGGCCTGACCAGTGTGGCCTACCCGTCCGGTACCGGCCGTTTCGTCGACTGGGCGCACTACCGGCGACGGATCGATTCGGTGGATCCGGCCACATTCGCCGACCGACTCGACCAACAGGCGGCGGGCGGAGCGATCTGGCTGGTCTGGGGACAGGGCTACCGTGGGCTCGAGGGGAAGTGCGAGGCAATCATCGATACGCTCGCCGCTCGCCGCGACGCCGCCATCGTGGTTACGCCGTCGGCGGTGTTCGAGGCCATGGCGCTCGAGCGATTCGGGGCACGCCGGTGAAGCGCCGTTGGCCGACTGACATCCGGGCCGCTCTCCCCTCGTGGATCGAGGCGCGTGTGTACGTCGCCGCCGCCTTCGTGGTCACGACCGGAATCATCAATCGGATCGAACCGCCGCCGGCGTTCTCACCTGTCCGCGACGGACTGCTGGCCTGGGATGGCACCTGGTACAGGCTGATCGCCGAGCGGGGCTACGCGGGCGCGTCCGATCCGGCCACACGATTTTTTCCCCTGTGGCCGATTCTGGGACGCGCTGTCGGATGGGTCGCCGGCGGGCCCGGATTTGCCCTGGTGGTGATGGCCAACCTCTTCGCGCTGGTCGCCGGGGCCCTGCTGCACCGTCTGGTGATGGCCGAGACCGGCAATCGTGACACGGCACGATATGCCGTTCGGCTCTTCGCACTTTCTCCCCCCGCTTTCGTGCTGGTGCTGGCCTATTCGGAGGCACTGTTCCTGGTACTCGCCCTCGCCATGATCCTGTCCCTGCAGGGTCGCAGATGGTGGTCCGCGGCCGCGCTCGGCTACCTGGCCGGGCTCACCCGGCCGGTGGCGGCGCTTTTGAGCGTGTCGGCCGCCGTGGCGGTGTGGCAATCCGGGAATCGACGGCGGGCCGAATGCGTGGCGGCGGTGGTTGCCCCTGTGCTCGGCACTCTCACCTTTCTCGCCTGGTCCGGGTTCGCTCTCGGCGACTGGGCTGCCCCGCTGAACAGTCAACGCGAGCTTCGAGGCGGTCTGCACGAGCCCGTGTCGAGACTGACGGAGGCGTTGTGGAGAGGATTCGGCGGCGACGCCGGCGAAGCCCTGCATCTGATGGCGGCGATACTGATCCTTGGCCTCACCGTGGTGGCCGTGCGGCGACTCTCGCCGATTCTGTGGGCCTACACGGTGCCGTCGGTACTGATCTTCGTGGCGGCCGACAATCTCAACTCGATGGAACGCTACGCCCTGAGTGTCTTCCCCTTGGTCATCGCGGCGGCGATTTTCGCCCGCCGGCCCTGGATACGGGGCTGGCTCCCCACGGCATCAGCGGTCGCCATGGTGAGTCTCACGATGCTCGCTCTCAACGGTGTCTACGTCCCGTGAGTCGACTCAGTGTGGGCCTCGATGTGACACCGCTGTTCGATCATCCGACAGGGGTCACGCGATTCGTTTCGGGACTTCTGCGAGGTCTCACCACCGACCCGTCGCTCGATGTCGGCGGGTGGATACTCTCGGCGCGACCGGTCGATCACACCGGGCCCCATGCCGTCGAGGTTCCCTCCGTCACGGCCCGAATCCGTGTACCGGCACGGGTCGTCCATCGCGCCTGGGCGGGTGGACTCACGATCGGTAGCCGCAGGCTCAGGAGATTCGACGTCATTCACGGCACCAACTTCGCGGCGCCACCGGGGCCGAGATCGGTCATCAGCCTTCACGATCTGACGCTGTTCGAGTCGCCTCGCCCATTCGGATCGGTTCGCGGCAGGGCCGGCGTCATCCGCCGTGCCGTGTCCAGTGGATCTCATCTCGTCGTTCCGACCGAACATGTCCGGCTCCTGGCCATCGACACCCTTCATGTCGATCCGGCACGAATCACCACGGTCACCTACGGTCTCACGCCGATCCCCCCGACGGCCCCGGGGGCGGGACGGGCCCGGGCCGCGATGTCGGGTTACGTGCTGGCGTTGGGCACCGTGCACCACCGAAAGAATCTCGTTCGCCTGATTCGGGCCATGGAGTCGATGCCCCCTGAACTCGGGCTGGTGGTGGCCGGGGCCACGGGCGACAACGAGGAAACGGTGCGCAACGCCATGAACGATCTCGAGCGGCACCGGCCTGTACGCCGATTGACCGATGTCGATGATCGCGCCCGCGCCGAGCTTCTGAGAGACGCGAGCCTTCTCGCCTATCCGTCTCTGGACGAGGGCTTCGGATTTCCGCCGCTCGAAGCGATGTCGGTCGGTGTCCCGGTGGTGGCGGGAGACGCGGGGTCGATACCCGAGGTGGTGGGCGACGCCGCGCTGCTCGTCGACCCCTCCGACCCCGACTTGCTCGCCGAAGCCATGCTTCGTGCCGTCTCCCCGGAGGGCAGGTCGGACCTGATCAGCAAGGGGTTCGCCGTCGCCGCCCGCTACGACTGGGCGCGTACCGCCGGTGAGATGGCCGCCGTCTACCGACTGGTCGCCGG
>QIIW01000147.1 GCA_003231645.1 Acidimicrobiia bacterium
TACGCGGGCCGACTGGCGAAGTTGTCGGCCCTGCTCGACGATCCCCATCTCGAGCTTTGCGACTTCATCCGTGCGGCCGAGTCGATCGACCAACCACAGTCCACGGAACCGTCGAAGACCCCGCCTCACATCGCCGTGTCGGTCACCGCGGCTGTCGCTGTCGTCGCGGTCTTCGTCGCGGTGTGGATCTCATTCCGACCCGACCGCGTCGCACCGGCGGTCCTGGGGCAGCAACCACCGACCTCGACCGAGGCGCCATCGCTGCCACCGAGCAGCACCGCGCCACCGAGCAGCACCGCGCCACCGAGCAGCACCGCTCCACCGGACACCATCACCAGGACACCCGTCACGATCCCTCCTACCAGCACCGCGTCAGCGGCTACCGAATTGGTCATCGAACACGCCGGACGTCGCTACGGCCTGGGCGCAGCAGGCGATGTCGCCATCGTTGGAGACTGGAATTGTGATGGGGTACCGACACCGGCGCTTCTGCAGCACTCGACGGGGGTCGTGGCGGTCTTCGATTCGTGGCCGGAGGCCGGTCGTCGACTCCAGCCGCGGTTCACGATGATCGCCCCGTACGCCGAATCCATCGTCGCCGACCCGATCGACGGATGCGACGTTCTTCGGGCCCGTGGCCCCTACGGATCGACGATCATCACCGAGGAACCGTCATGAACGGGCGTCCCGGCATCACCAGGTCTCTCGCCGCTGCGGTGATGGGTGCGGTGGCCGCCCGGTGGCTGATCCGACTCCCACTCGCCGCCGGTCGCCCGAACTCGGCCGGCCTGACCGCCACCGTCACATGGTGGTCAGAGGCCGGAACTCCCGCCGCGGTCATGGCCCTGGCCCGCTCGGTCGGCGTGGCGGCCGGCGTCTATGTCGCCCTCGTCGGCACGCTCGGAGTCATCGCCGGCGTGAGTGCCATGACCGGTCGGCCTGGGGGAGTGGCCCGGTTGTGGCGTGTCGTCTCGACCGACACGATCAGGCGAATGGTCGCGGTCGGCGCCATCGCGGTCTGGGCAACCACCCCGATCATGGCTTCGGCATCCGACGATCCCGCCCCGTCGATCGTTCTCGTCGACCTCGGGCCGGTACCCGACGCTCCCCCGTCGAGTATCCGCCAACCCGAGACGTGGGTCGTCAGCCCGGGCGACCATCTCTGGTACATCGCACTCCGGACCCTCACCACCGATGGCGCCGAACCGTCGATCAGCGAAACGACGACATATTGGAAGCGCCTGATCGCCGACAACGTCTCGACGGTGGGACCGAACCCCGATCTCATCTACCCGGGCCAGGTCCTGATACTCCCGGAGCGGGGATGATCCGCGACCCGGACGCGCCGAAACGGGGCCTCGGAGAAATTCGTGAACTCAGAGCTGGATGCTGAGGCCGAGATCCTCGAGACGGGGAGCCGCACCGTCGACGCCGGTGCCGAGAATCGCGGCGAGCGCCTGCAGATCATCGGATCGGATGGTGAGTACCCGTCCGTTGAAGTCCTGTCGCTGGACCTGGATCATGGTGAGATACCGATTGAGCATCTCGGCCTCGGGACCGGACAACTGTTCGAGGCGAGTGAGGTCGATGGTGATGTTGTCACGATGACGCTCCGAGCTGCGGTCAGTGAGGTCGATCACCGACTCGATGGTTCCGACCCCGAAGCTCGGTCCCTCGTCGTGAGGCAACAATTGATCGACCGGAACGTTGTAGAAGCGCGAGAGCCGTTGCAGGCGAGGCACCGAGATCGCCCTCTCGCCGCGCTCGTAGGCACCCAGGACCGACGCCTTGAATTCCTGCTTGGAGTCGGCCTCGACCTCCTGCAACGAAAGTCGCTTCTGACGACGGATGGCCCGCAGCCTCCCGCCGACCCGCTTGCTGTATTCCTGAGAGAATCCCGACTCTGGCATCACACTCACTCTTCCCGGAGATCTGGGTTGGCGTTTACACATCGAGAGACTGTGCAACGACGCTACGTGGGCGCCAGCCTAAACGAAGTGGACGACTCGGGCAATTGTCCCGTCGGCAGGAAATTCAGGCGGACCGAAGGGGCGGGTCCGGAACCGGCGACACGAGCCCTTCGCGCACCGCTGACAGCAATGTCCCGGCGGCCACGGCCGCGGTCTCCGTCCTGAGCACCGGTGAGGCGATTCGAACCTTGGGTACGTCCACCGCCCGCTCCGCGTCGGTCCAGCCCCCCTCGGGCCCCACCATCAACACCCGGTGACCGGTGGCCACCGGAGCGCCCGTCATGTCGGCCATGGCACACCCCGACAATGCGACCACATCGTCGAACGACATGACGTCATCCACCACCGGCAGCCACGCCCGACGGCACTGCATGACGGCCTCTCGCACCACCCGACGGAAGCGCTCGACGTTGTGGGCGGCCCTCGACACGTCCCATTTCACAATCGATCGGGCGGCCGTGAACGGAATGATCCGGTCGATACCGAGTTCGGTGAGCCTGCGCACAACCGTTTCGGGCCGACCTCCCTTGATCAGGGCGAACGCCACGCCGATGTCGGGGCTGGGTCTCTCAACGCGGCGGACCGTGCCCACCGGGCGCGGTTCCGACGCCATCTTGCACTCCACCCACGAGCCGCGGCCGTCACCGACCGTGAGAGGATCACCGTCACGCAATCTCAGCGACCCGGTGAGATGACGACGATCGCGGCCGGCCAGCACCGGGTCGGCCACATCGGCGACCAGAACATGGGGGCCATGCGATCCGTCGGGGTCCGGGTCGCCCGAACTCACGAGAACGTCGACTTGATCCTGGAGAACAGTCCGTGTTCCTTCTCGGCCACCGTCTCGCCGCGAAGCTCGGCCAGTCGTCGCAGAAGCGCATCCTGTTCATCGTCGAGGTCGTCGGGAACATCGACGAACAATCTCACCCGCAGATCGCCACGTCCCCGACCCCTCACATGCGGGACACCGCGCCCACGGAACCTGATCTCGTGACCCGTTTCTGCTCCTTTGGGAACGGTGAGGATCTCGGCACCGTCGAGGGTCTCATAGGCGATCTCCGCGCCCAGCGCGGCTTGGGTGAAGGGAATGTGGAACAGATGAACCAGATCGTCTCCGTCACGGCGAAGTGACGGGTGGGGCCGCACCCTCACGTGTACATAGAGGTCACCGTTGGGACCGCCTCTCGGGCCTGCCGCGCCGCGACCGGTGAGGCGGAGGGTGGAACCGTCATCTACTCCCAGAGGCACCTCGACGGAGTAGGTCATCTGCTCGATGGTGCGACCTTGAGAATCGCAGGCTTGGCACGGCGAGTCGATGATCTCTCCTGCACCTCCGCACGACGAGCAAGCGGCCGAGGTCACCATCTGTCCGAGAATCGACTGCCTGACTCGTCGGACCTGGCCGGCTCCGCCGCACTCGCTGCAGACCCGCGGTGTGCTACCCGCCTCGGCCCCGGATCCGTCGCAGGCCTCGCAGCGGATCGCGGTTCGGACCTTCACCTCCCGTTGCCCGCCGAACACCACATCCTCGAGATCAAGGTCGACCTCGGTCTCGAGATCCTCACCCCGCCGCGGGCCGTTGCGTTGCGACCCACGACCGCCGAACGGTGAACCCTGGCCGAAGAACGCCTCGAAGATGTCGCCCAGGCCGCCACTGAACGGGTCGCCCACGCCAGGTTCGTCGGTGCCGAATCGGTCGTATCGGGCCCGCCGTTCACGGTCGGACAGCACCTCGTAGGCCCCGCCTATTTCCTTGAACCGCGACTCGGCCGACACATCGCCGGGATTCAGGTCAGGATGGAACTTTCGAGCCAGCTTCTTGTAGGCCCGCTTGATCTCCTCGTCGGTCGCGTCGCGTCCGACTCCGAGAGTTTCGTAGTGGTCTGCCATCTATTCCTCGCTCAGAGCCTGGCCGAGGCGGAGGCTGACGACTGCCACAGCCGAGAGCGCCTGGCTGTAGTTCATTCGGGTGGGTCCGATGACGCCGATCGTGCCGGCCGCCTCGCCCCCGACATTGTAGGGCGCCACCACCAGCGAGCACTCGGCCAGAGGTGCCATACCGGTTTCCTCGCCGATGGCCACTCTCATCCCCCGCTCGATCACATCGGAGATGAGCGACACGACCACGATCTGCTGCTCGAGGATGGCCAGCACCTCGCGAACCTGTTCGACCGCCTCGAACGCCGACGCCACCCTCGACGCGCCCCCGACGAACACCTCGGCGTTGCGGCCTGCCTCACGGATGGCCTCGATGGCGGCCGAGACCAACGGGTCGTCGTCGGGAGTCAGGTCGACAGCCAGATCGACGATGGAACGGCCCACCACCACGTCGGCCAGACGACGACCGGCGTCGGCGACAATCTCGCGAGTGACCTCGTCAGCCGTCTCGACGGTGCGCTTCTCGATGGCCCCGTTGGATAGCACCGCCACCACCATCACCACGCGGCTCGACAGGTCGACCAATTGCACCGAGCGGATCGTGGCAACTTCGACCGACGGGCCGACGACGACTCCGGTCCAGTCGGTGAGGTCGCTCAGAAGATCAGAAGTGCGGTTGAGCATCGTCTCAAGTTCGGAATTGGCCGACTCGAAGAACTCGCTGACCATCGAACTGTCGGCCTTGGCCAGGACCGGGTCGATGGCACGCAGATGATCGACGAAGAAGCGATAGCCCTTGTCCGTGGGGATCCGACCGGCGCTGGTGTGGGGCTGGGTGAGGTAACCCTGTTCCTCGAGGGCACTCATCTCGTTGCGAATGGTGGCCGCCGACACTCCGACATGGGCCGACGACGCGACACGACCCGAACCGACCGGCAGGGCGGTGCCGATGTATTCCTGAACGACAGCCGACAGGATGGCTGCCTTGCGGTCGTCGAGCATCATTGGATCATACCGGCCCGCCTCGAGGTGCTGATGACACTCGAAGTCTCCCCCGTCGCCATCGAGACGCACCGATGGGCTGCTCAGTCGTCGAGCTGCAGGGCCGAGATGAACGCTTCCTGGGGGATATCGACCCGACCGATCGACTTCATGCGCTTCTTGCCCTCTTTCTGCTTCTTGAGGAGCTTGTTCTTGCGCGTGATGTCGCCGCCGTAGAGCTTCTCGGTCACGTCCTTGCGGAAGGCGCGGACCGTTTCGCGGGCGATGATCCGGCCTCCGATGGCGGCCTGGATGGGCACCTCGAACTGTTGACGGGGGATCAGTTCCTTGAGTTTCCTGGCCATGCTCCGGCCGTAGTTGTAGCTGCGGTCACGGTGCACGATCGTGCTGAACGCATCGACCGTTTCGCCGTGGAGCAACACATCGACCCTCACCAGGTCACCGACGGCGTAACCGGCCGGTTCGTAGTCGAGGCTGGCATAGCCCTGGGTGCGACTCTTGAGCTGATCGAAGAAATCGAGCACCACCTCGGCCAGGGGGAGTTGGTACTGGATCTCCACGCGCTCGGGCGACAGGTATTCCATCTTGGCCATGACACCCCGACGGCTCTGGCACAGGTCCATTACCGTGCCGGTGTAGGCGGTCGGTGTGAGGACGTGAACATCGAGCAACGGTTCGGCGATGGAGGCGATCTCCCCGGCGGGCGGCAGATCGGCCGGGTTCGAGACCGCGACTTCGGTGTTGTCGGTGCGGGTGATGTGGTACTCCACCGAAGGCGCGGTGGAGATCAGCGAAAGCCCGAACTCACGCTCGAGACGCTCCCTCACGATCTCCATGTGGAGCAGACCCAGGAAACCGCAGCGGAAACCGAATCCCAGGGCCCCGGAGGTCTCGGGTTCGTAGGTGAAACTGGCGTCGTTGAGCCGCAGCTTCTCGAGGGCCTCGCGCAGGTCGGTGAATTCGTCGCCGTCAATCGGGTAGAGACCCGAGAACACCATCGGCTTGGGTTCGGCGTATCCGGACAGCACCTCGGCCGCAGGGTGACGGTCATCGGTGACGGTCTCGCCTGATCGGGCCTCGCCGACGTCCTTGATTCCGGCGATCAGATAGCCGGTCTCACCCGGACCGAGGCGCTCGACCGCGACATTGTCGGGGGTGTGTATGCCGATCTCGTCCGGCTCGTGCACCGTGGCCGCCTGCATGAACCTGAGTCGGGTCTTGGTGGTGATTACGCCGTTCATCACCCGGATGGACGAAACCACACCGCGGTACTGATCGAAGTGGGAGTCGAATATCAGCGCCTGGAGCGGCGCGTCGACATCGCCGACGGGCGGCGGCGTGTGTGACACCACGGCGTCGAGCAGCTCGGAAACCCCTTCTCCGGTCTTGGCTGATATTCGGAGAATCTCGTCGGCCGGTATTCCGAGCACCTGCTCGATCTCGGCCGCACACCGATCGGGCTCGGCGGCCGGCAGGTCGATCTTGTTGAGCGCAGCAACAATCTCGAGATCGTGTTCCATGGCCAGATAGCAATTGGCCAGCGTCTGGGCCTCTATCCCCTGGGCGGCGTCGACCACCAGGATCACGCTTTCGCATGCGGCCAGGGATCGACTCACCTCGTATCCGAAATCGACGTGGCCGGGAGTGTCGATCAGGTTGATGACATGGTCGGCCCAGCGCAAAGTGACCGACTGGAGCTTGATTGTGATGCCACGTTCTCGCTCGAGATCCATCGAATCGAGATACTGGGCGCGCATGTCCCTCACATCGACCGCGCCGGTGAGTTCGAGCATACGATCGGCCAGAGTCGACTTGCCGTGGTCGATATGGGCGATGATCGAGGTGTTTCGTATGCGATCGAGGTCCATGACGCTGCCGACTAGGGGGAGTGACACCCGGACGATACCCACCCCGTGCTCCGCCGCGACGTGAGACTCCCACGGGTGCGATCGACGCGCTGAACCCGGTAGCATCCACGGTCGGCCTTCCCGGCCATCACTTTCGCATTCCGGTAGGTACCAGTGGCCAACATCAAGTCGCAGATCAAGCGCAACCGTCAGAACGAGGTGCGTCGCCTCCGCAACCGCAAGCTCCGCTCCGAGCTCAACACCCGCACCAAGTCGGCGGTCGACGCGGCGGCCGACGGCTCCGACGATGCTCCGGCCACGCTGAGGGACGCCATCAGTCGTATCGACAAGGCAGCTCAAAAGGGTGTGCTCCCCAAGCGAACCGCGGCCCGGCGCAAGAGCCGCCTGATGCGCGAAGTCGCGGCGGCCTCGGCCGATCAGGTCTGAGTACCGGCCCGACTCGCCGCCCGGCCACGCCAGGCGGTTCGCTCATCTGCGACGGGCGATGTTGGCCAGGCGGGCCACCAACACCTCGACCACCAATTCGGGTGGCCAGTGAGTGGTGCCGCGCAGCGACAGATCGGCGTCGGCCAGGAGCCGCACCGATCTCGCCACCGCGTCCGATCCGAGACGGCGGCCCTGGTTGAGGGCCTTTTTGGCCGGGAAGGTTGATCCTTTCAGCCCGAGCATGGCGGCCGCGTCCTTCTCGTCGCGGACGCCTGCTCCGTCGAGCCGCAGCATGTTTGAGTAGCGCCGCTGGAGAATCGATATCAGGCGAAATGCTGCCGTGTTGCGGTCGGCGTGAACGCTGGTGAGCGGGATCAGCCGGTGAACCACCGCGACCGCTCCTGCGACATCACCACGATCGATCGCATCGTCGAGGTCCCAGGGGGGGACCGAACCCCGGGAACCACCGTAGGTGGCGATGTCGGCGGCGGTGACGGTGGCCTCGGCGCCGAGAGCACCTTGCAGGGTGCGGAGAAGACCGACAACCGCGCTGCGGTCCTCACCGAGCAGATCCTCGGTGGCGGACACGGCATCTCGATCCAGTTTCAGGCCCGAGGCGGCCAGCTGGTCGCGTAGCCACACCGAGGCACCGCGGCCCTTGGGAGGCCGCGTATCGGTGATGACTCCGGCCGCGAGTTCGACTGCTTCGCGAATCGCCTTCGGCAGCGAGGGAAACGGGCCCTTCTCGGGCTTCCCCGTCTGCGGGTTGGTTGGCTTCTCCCAGACCATGACCAGATCGACGGAGTCGAGAAGTGAACCGACCAGATCGATGATCGGCGAGTAGAGATCCCGGCGCGAGAAGCGCGCCATCGCCCGGGCGACGACCACCCGACGCGCGGTTAGGAACGGCGGCGTACCGCCGGCGACCACCAGCCGGGTGGCATCGACGGCTCCGCTGTCGTCGAGATAGTCGGAGTCGGTGAGAGTTTCGAGCATCAGGGACCGGTCGCCGTCACCTGTCAACTCGTTGACCCGTGCGCCCACCGCCTCACTCAGCAGGACCGGATCATCGCCGATCAAGAGGGTCACCGACATCGATCAGGACCTCCGGTGCAACAGCACCGCGCTCATGGTGTCGGCGAGACGCCGACTGCCCGACACATCGTGGGCTCGGAGGATTCGGCAGCCCAGGGCGATGCCGAGCGCGTGGGCGCCCATGGTGGCGGACCTGCGGTCGCCCAGTTCGGCTCCGGTCACCTCGCCGGTGAACCCCTTGTTGGAGGCCGACAGCAATACCGGGAACCCGAGCTTGACCAGATCGTCACTGTGACGCAGCAACTCGAGCGACTGCGACGCGGTCTTGCCGAGGTCGAGGCCGGCATCGACCATGATTCGCTGGTTGGGGATTCCGGCCGCTGACGCGGCGTCGGCCCGCCGGCGAAGGAATTCGACCACCTCGGACCGGACATCGTGGTAGATCGGATTCGGATCGGGAATTCGAGGTCCGATTCGCACATGGGTGGCGACCACCGAGGCACCGTGGGCCGCGGCCGCGCGCAGATAACCGGGATCGGCGAACCCACTGATGTCGTTGCCGACACAAGCACCGGCCTTCAGCGACTCGTCGAGGACCGATGCCCGAAAGGTGTCGACCGAGATCGGGACGTCGAATCGGGCGGCGAGGGCCTCGACCGCCGGCACCACCCGCCCGATCTCCTCGTCGGGCGTGACCTCCGGACCGGGGCCGGCCTTGCTTCCGCCGACATCGAGAAAGTCGGCACCATCTCCGACCAACCGGTCGGCCCGGTGGAGGAAATCGTCGAAATTCCAGTAGCGGCCCTGGTCGTAGAACGAGTCGGGGGTGCGGTTGAGGATGCCCATTACGAGCGCTCTCGTGGTGATGTCGAAGCGGGTTTCGCCCAGGTCGAGAAACATCTTCAGCGACCCTAGCCGCCACCTGTGACGGCGCGAGGCGTGGTCGGTCGCCGAGGCGACGGAACCACCCGCAGCTCGATCCTCGGGTCCACGGCGATGACCTCGATCCTCAGATCACGGAGATTCATCACCTCTCCCGACTCGACTCCGTGGGCCCCTGGAACCCGGTGCATCGGAGGGGCCGCCACCGCCATGGTGCCGAAGCGGTCATAGAGCGACCGGACCACCAGCGCGTCCGATCGGTTGCCCCGAACCGCCACCGCCAGGTCGATCCGTCTCACCCCGCCGAGCCGCAGCGCCTCCAGCGTTCGCCGGGGATCACGCGGGCCGTCGAGCACCACCAGCATCGACGATCCGGCCCGCCAGACGATCGCCCCCTCACCGAGATCGGTGCGACCCGCACCGATGGTCGGGGCACCGGCGACCGCGGCCCACACGACGGCCACGACCGCGGCTGCCGCGGCTGCCCTGAACGGAGCTGAGCCCCAGAGCATCGTTGCCAGCGCCGCGGCAAGGACCACGATTCCGGTACCGGCCACCATCGCCGCCGGTGCCCGTGCCGCCGTGCCCGCCACCCCCGAGATCCACCACAACAACGCCCTCGTCGGCATGTGGATCACACGGGCCGACCATCCGCCCAGATACCCGGCCACCAAGCCACCGGTGCTCCCCCACATCATCACCGGGCCGGCCACCGGATCGGCCAACACATTCGCCGGCAGCGAGGCCAGCGGCATCGGTCCGAAGGTGGCGATCAACACCGGCGATACAGCCAGTTGGGCGGAGACGGTCGTGGCCAGTGCCACGCGAAACGGCATCGGGCCGCGAAGCCGCCCGGCGATCGGCCCCGACATCCACACCAGCCCGGCCGTGGCCGCCGCCGAAAGCTGAAACGCCACGACGTGGACAAGGAACGGGTCGACCACGAGCAGGCTCGCCACCGCCCACGAGAGCGCTTTTCGTCCGTCGACGTCGAGATCGAGTGCCGTGGCCCCAACGGACACGCCCGCCATGACCACGGCACGGAGCACTGACGGTTCGAACCTCGTGAGCAGCGAGAAAGACATCAACAACAGGATCAGGATCGCCAATCGGGGTCCGGGCCGCAGCCTCGTCACCATCGGGGCGACCATCGCCAGCACGAAGGCGACGTTCTGGCCCGACACCACGAGCAGATGCCCCAGACCGGCAGCGCGAAAGTCGTCGGCCGTGACCGGGAGCTGTCCCCGGTCGTCGCCTATCACCATGCCGAGGAACAGGGCCCTGTCGTCGGGCGCCAACGCCTCGGCCCCCGACGACAGGGTGCGGCGGATCCCGTTGACGAAGCGGCTCACCGGGGCGGCGCGGCCCCGGGCCACCACCTCGGTCACCTCGAGGCGACCCACGACGTGACGCCACCGGGACCACGAGTCGCCTTCTCTGAGCGGGGAGACGTTGCCGCGCAGCCGGAGTGTCTCCCCCGCCAGGACCCTGCCCATCGTGGCGGCTATCGAGCCGTGGGCCGCGGCGTCGACCCGCCGCCCGTCGATGCGCACCGTGAAGCGTACGCCCGACTGGCCCGACGGAGTCGGGTCGTCGGCGACGGTGACCCAGCCATCGAATTCGGCTGTGGCCATCGGTGTCATGCCCGCCGTCGCACGACCGGCCATCACGCTCGTGATCACCACCATTGCGATGGCAATGATCATCGGATGTCGGAGTCGTGCGGCCACTACGGCTGCGATCACCGCCAAAGGCCACGGCAGAGGCAGAGCGAGCAGCGACCCGACCAGCGCGCCGCCGGCCGCCGCGAACGCGATCACACCTTCACCAGAGGGGCCAACTGCTGCATCTTGGCCCGGCCGATTCCGGGCACCTTGGTGAGATCGTCGATTCCGGCGAACGGACCCTCCCGGGTGCGGTAGGCGATGATCGAGGCGGCGAGGCTCGGCCCGATGCCGGGCAGGGTCTGCAACACATCGGATTCGGCCCGGTTGATGTTGATCGGCCCGACCGCCCGAGCCGACGATGCAGCCGAGGACCCCGCCGGCCCCCCCTCGGGCTTGACCAACGCGGGCTCGTCCTCACCCATGACCGGCACCCAGATCCGTTGACCGTCATCAACCGGCATGGCCAGGTTGAGACGGCGCCGATCGGCGTCCTCGGTGAGCCCACCGGCGGCCTTCACGGCATCGATGACGCGGTCTCCCGGCTGCAGTTCGTGGACCCCGGGGTTCACGACCGCGCCTCCCACGTCGACCAACATCACCTGGCGCAGCGACGTGGACGGCGCCGGACCCGCGGTCGGAATCGGCGCTTCGAAAACCGAAGGGATCACCGTTTCCACCGGCGGCGGGTCGGGCGCCCGCAGTGCCCACCACCCCCCGAGGCCGGCCGCCAGGGCGGCCAGGACGCCGGCACCGACCGCCGAAGGCGTTATTCCCAACCGGTCAGCGGCCGCGCCGATGACAGAACGTACCGCCTGAGTCGTCTTGTCCGCAGCCACACGGATCTCCCACTTCGAACGTGTCGATCAGGGGAAAGTGGGTGACACCGCCGACTCGACGCTATCGGGACGCCGCTCGGGTGGCGCGGCCAATCAGAACAACGCCGCCGACAACCGTCGACGCCAACCCGCCGTGCGCGGATCATCGCCACCCATGACCTCGAGCAGATCGACGAACTTGAGCCGCGCCTCTTCGTCGTTCTTCACCTTGGGCAGCAGTTCGGACAGCTCGACTTCGATATCGCCGGTGGGGACGCCGATGCGGGCGAGAGCCAAGAGACGTCGGGTCTCGGGTGACTCGGGGATTCGATCGAGTAGGGCCACCGCCTCGTCCGCCGCGCCTCGGTCGACGAGTATCGCGGCCAGGCCGGTGACCGCCTCGGGATGATCGCTCCGGATTGCGAGCGCGGCCCGCAGCGATGCCTCGTCACCGGCCGACACGAGCTGATCCACCTCGCTCTCCACGGCGGCGGGAACCAGCCGCTGCACGAACTCGCGGACGACCTGTTCGGGCTGGGCGCCCATGAAGCTGTCGACGACCTTGGCATCGACCATCGCGTGGACGGCCGGAATCGACTGCACCTTGAACGCCGTCGACACCGCCGGGTTGGCGTCGACATCGACCTTCACCAGTTCGACGGCCCCGTCGGTCTCGGCCACGACCTTCTCGATGATCGGCCCCAGTTGTTTGCACGGACCACACCACGAAGCCCACAGGTCGATCACCACGGGCACGGTTCGCGAGCGTTCCACGACGTCGGATTCGAATGTCGCATCTGTTACATCAGCCATGATCCGGTGAACGTACTTCGGCCACCGATCATTCCCTCGACCGGGCCTCAGTTCGCTCGGACCCTCCCTCACGTGATCCAATGCCGATATGTCGATCTCGAAGCGGGATTTCGGATGAGTCATCCGGTGGAACCCGACGACCTCTACACGCTCCTGCACACTCCTGATCTTCACCTGCCCGTGATGCTGGTTCATTTCGACGGATGGATCGACTCCGGTCAGAGCGCATCGGCCGCCATCAACCACATCATCGGCGGGATCGACGCCTTTCCCGTGGCCACATTCGACACCGAATGGTTGATCGACCATCGGGCGCGGCGCCCGGTCATGCATCTGGTCGACGGCGTCAACACCGGTATCGACTGGCCGAAGATCGAACTGATTGCCGGCCGTGACAAGGACGGCAACGACGTTCTCGTTCTCAGCGGCGCCGAGCCCGACCACAACTGGCGCTCGTTCACCGCGGCGGTCGTCTCGCTGGCCACAAGGTTCCGGGTACGACGCATGGTCGGCCTCGGGGCCTATCCGGCGGCTGTGCCCCACACTCGACCGTGTCGCCTGTCCGTCACCGCTTCGACACCGGACCTCGCCGTCGGCGACTATGCCAACGCCAGCCTGGATGTACCGGCCGGCGTCGAGTCGGCACTCGAGAAGGCCTTCGAACTGGCCGGGATTGAATCATTGGGATTGTGGGCCCAGGTGCCCCACTACATCCTCAACGCCCCCTACCCGACCGCTTCGCTGGCCCTGGTCGAGGCTCTGGAAGGCGCTGCCGGAGTACGGATCGATCCGGGAGTGCTGGCCCAGAAGTCGATCACCAGCCGGAAGCGACTCGACGAGCTGGTCGCCGGTGACAGCTCTCACGCCGAGATGATTGCCGACCTCGAGCAACGTCAGGACGAGAGTTCCCGCGCCGAACTCGAGATGCAGATACCCGACCAGCTCGCGTCCGAGATCGAACGATTCCTCCGGGCCCAGGGCGACGACGACCTTGATGAGGACAACGCCTGAACGTCGATCCGGTGGAGCTTCAACCCCGACGGACCATCAGGAACCGATGGAGGTTCCAACCACGTCGGTGATCTCCGACATCGATGCCTCGAGCCGCTCGGCCAGATCGACTTGGTCCTCGGCTCGACGCAGATTGTGGTCGGAGGTGCCGACATCGAAGTAGACGTCACCCGCTACGAAATGAAAACGCACGGCGTTCTCCACCGTGAGGATGAGGCCGGCCCAAGGAGCAAGCCGGATCTCCGCCGGATCGAGCGGCCCGAATCCGTCGGCGAAGCCGGCCGCGATTTCTCCCACCAACGAGACATCGACCGGCTCGGTCGTGGTGGTGTCCTCCGTCGATCGGACGGCCGACCTGACCAGCTCACCGATGTCGGACAGCACCGTTCCCGGCATCACCGTGTCGACGTCGATCACGACCGCCCCGCTGGTTGGCGTGATGATCGCATTGGCGGCCTTGGCGTCGTTGTGGACCACCCGACGCGGCAGTCGCCGCCAATAGGCAATTTCACCAAAGATCCTTGTCTGCACCTCATGCAGCCGACGGGCGAGAACGGCTGCGGCTGCGGCGCGATCCACCGGATCGGCCGCCAGCGCCGAATCGAGAAGCCGAAATCGCCGCCCTGGGTCGTGGAAATCCGGGATTACCTCGACCAACCCGTCGACACCGCTCAGCGCGGCATCGAATCTCCCGAACGTCTCGCCCACGAGCCGGGCGTCGTCGAGGTCACCCGCCGTCGGCGGACGGCCCTCGATCCAACGGCTGGCTCGCCACACCCTCGCGTCGACCTCGAGGGTCAACGTTCGATCAGGTCCGACTTCAGCCGGTTCGATAGTGGCCAGGCCGGCCCGCCGAAGCGCTCCCGTGACGATCTCCAGGTTGTGGGTGAGGGCATCGAGATCATCGAATATGCTTCGGGCCAAGGCCTGAACCGCCCACCGGCCGCCGCGGTCGTCGAGCACCTTCCAGGTCGTGTGGATGTGCCCGACGGCGATCGGATGCGCGGTCACCACCCCGTCGGGCAGCAGATCCCGAGGGATCGCTGACCGGCCCCTCGGCTGGCGATTGATCACCCCACCAGAGTGCCATTTCGGGGTGCGGTACGAAGCGATGCACTGATACGCTCTGGCCGTCGCAAGACGGGGCTATAGCTCAGTTGGTAGAGCGCTTCCATGGCATGGAAGAGGTCAGGGGTTCAATTCCCCTTAGCTCCACGATCACCCGGCCGGCGGCGACGTGAGCACCTGATCAGAACTTCGGCAAGTCACCATCGCCAGGGAGCGAACCATGCGCATGAAGGTCGAGCCGATCCCGACCCTGTCCGACCGCGTCAACGAGATCAGGGCGCTCACCGCCAAGATCGTCAACGACGAGATCCTTCCCAACGAGAACATGATCTGGGCGTCGAGAATCGACGGCAACACCGTCACCGACGCCGACCGGCAGGAAGCACGCGCCCTTCGGGCATCGATCAAGGACAAGGTCAAGCAGGCCGGCCTCTGGGCACCGCACCTGCCCGAGGAATACGGCGGAGTTGGGCTGTCGTTTCTCGAGCACGCCTACATGAACGAAGTCCTCGCCTACGCCATCGGCGCCGCCGGCCTGTTCGGCGTCGTCGCCCCCAACTCCGGCAACCAGTCGATCCTGGTCAAGTACGGCACCCCCGAGCAGAAGGAGAAGTGGCTCATTCCCCTGATCGAGGGGAAGCTGGAGTCGGGGTTCTCGATGACCGAACCCGACTCGGCCGGCTCCGATCCGCGATCCCTGCGCACCACCGCGGTACGTGACGGCGACGAGTGGGTCATCAACGGCCACAAATGGTTCACCTCCAACGGCCTGGCCGCCGACTTCCTCATCGTCATGTGTCGCACCGAGGACCCCGACGGCGACCGCGGATCGACCACCCGCATGACCCAGATCATCGTGCCCACCGACACCCCCGGCGTCGACATCGTGCGAGGGCTCAACGTGTGGGGCCGACGCAGCGACCACTGCGAGATCATCTACGACGACGTGAGGGTTCCCGTCGAGAATCAGCTGGGTCGTAGAGGCAGCGGGCACCAGGCTGCGCAGGACCGACTGGGTGCCGGCCGCGTCTACCACTGCATGAATTCGGTCGGACAGATGTGGCGGGCCTTCGACCTGATGGTCGCCCGGGCCCGCACCCGCGAGGTCCACGGCGGGCTGCTCCGGACCAAGCAGTTCATCCAGGGTTTCATCGCCGACAGCTATATCGACATTCAGGCCGCTCGCCTCATGACCATTCACTGCGCCGAGAAGATGGCCAACGGGGCCGATGCCCGTACCGACATATCCGCCATCAAGATCTTCGTGCCGGCCGCCTACCAACGGGTGGTCGACCGGGCCATCCAGGTTTGGGGCGGTGCCGGGGTCACCGGCGACCTGCCGCTGGCCGGCATGTACCTGGGGGCCCGCACCCTCCGCCTGGCCGACGGACCTGACGAGGTCCACAAGATCCTCATCGCCAAGAACATCCTGGCCTCTACCAGCGAGGAGGTCGGGTGGGACTTCGGCAACTGAGCGAGAGGCTCTACGCGGCCTTCCAGGCGACTCTCGGGCGGTCACCCCAGAGTCGTTCGAGTTGATAGAAGTCACGCCGCTCGGTGATGAACACGTGGACCACGAACTCGCCGTAATCGAGCAGCACCCATTCACGCGTGTCAGCGCCCTCGATTCGACGCGGCGATGGCCCTCCAGCCAGCCTGACCTCCTCCTCGACCGCCTCCGAGATCGCCTTCACCTGCCGGGCGCTGGTGCCCGATGTGATCACGAAGTGATCGGTAATGGAGATCACGTCGCCGACATCGATGATGATCGTGTCGGTGGCCTTCTTCTCGTCGGCTGCTCTCGCCGCCACCACACTCCAGTCGACATCGTCGGGCCGCCCGCCGCCGCCCGCGAACACGGTGGAGTTCACGACCCGGCCCGGTCGAGACCGACGGTGACGGTCACGTCATAGGGAAGGTCGGGCTGCTCGTCGAACACCAACTCGGCTCCTATCGATTGGGCGATCCGAGCCGCCTTCTGTCGGAAATCAACCGCGTGGTAGGCCACGGTGGTGGTCGGCCCACCGAAAGACGCGGCGTTGCCGATAATCGAGACGACCTCACCGTCGGCCACCAGTTCCTTTCTCATGGCCAGCCGATTGCGGGGATCACCTGTGCCGTCGAGCAGCCGAACACTCGGCCGATGCGCCGCTCGAGTCGAGATCGGGAGGGGAACCATCTCGAGTGCCTTCCGCTTGATCCATGCGTCACCATCGGTACCGGTCACATAGAGAGGAAGCGCCTCGGGATCCATCTGGACGGGGCTCATCGGAACGGCCTGTATGTCGACGGTTCCGGCCGCGAACGAACGTAGATACGGCGAGATGCCGACCTGGAAGGGAAGCGTGGCCGCCTGCAGGTCGGGGGCACTGGCGATCTCGTTGATCCACGATCGCCACATGTCGAGCTGACGCTCGACGCGGTTGGCGTCGAATTCGCCCGGGTTCCTGAAACCGAACACCTCCGCCGCGACCCGACCATCGAGTTCCTTCACGCCGTGTCGGAGCCAGACGTCGACTCCGTTGGACCCGTTGCGCTGTACGAGGTCGTCGGCAAGGCCGAACGGAATCGGTTCGACCAGTGCCATCAATCCGCCGAGTTGCTTGGCGTCGAGTTCGGTGACCTCGGTGAAACCAAAGCCGAACATCCCCTCGACGAGGGTCTGCAACCGGTCAATTCCCCCCGAGGAGAAGGCCTGACCGAGCAGCACCGCTGTCTGTCCCGGGTTGGCGTCGGTCTTGACGAGCAGGTCGGGGCTCAGCACGACCAGGTTGCCGCCCTTGTCGAGGGCGGTTCGTGCCATGACGGTGATGCCGACCAGCTCACTCTGGTCGACATGGGCGATGAGCATGGTGGGAGTGGGATCGACGAACGCCTCATAACCGGGAAGAGACGGATCGGTGACCACGCTGACGAGTCGACCATCGGTGGAATCGAGAACCGCCTTGGTCCCGGCCCGCCACAGCAGAAACACTGCCGCTCCGGCGGAGACCACCAGCAGCGGAAACACGAACCGCCAGAAGATGTTACCGGCCGGAGCGGTGACCCTTCGGCGCCGACGTGGCACCGGCAGAGACCTCCTGGACCGGGTCGGGGTGTCGAGTGCCGTCACCGGCCACTCCCGTAGAGCCCCAGACGTCGGACCTCGGCCACCACCGCCGACGGCACCAAGGCCTCGACCGGTCGGCCGTCGGCGAATCGAGCGCGAATGTCGCTCGACGAGATGTCGAGGGCCGGCACGTCGACCACAATGTGACGCCACCCAGCTGGGGGCCGCCCTCCCTGTCGGCCCCCGCGATCGATCACGACAGTGGTTGCGAGTGCCATCACCTCGTCGGGCCGCTTCCACGTGTCGAGGCCGGCGGCGGCATCGGACCCGACGAGAAGAAACAATTCGTCGTCGGGATCTTCGGAGTGCAGTTGGACCAGGGTGTCGGCGCTGTAGCTCTCGCCACCACGTCGAATCTCGATGTCGGACGCGAAGACGGCGTCCAGGCCCTCGACCGCCAACTCGACCAGATGGAGCCTCACGTCGGCCTCGGTGACAGCGTGGCGTGAGGTCTTCTGCCAGGGATCGTTGGCCACCACCAGGAGCATCCGATCCAGATGGAGCCGGTGACCGACCTCGAGTGCGATGGCCAAGTGTCCGATGTGGGGTGGATCGAATGTGCCCCCGAATACGCCTGTTCGCACTACCGCTCCCACGTCGTCGGACGGGAGTCTAGGGCGGGCCTCGCCGATCCGTTACACCGCCGCCGACCAACTCGAAACCCCCACGTGACCAATGTCATATAATTATGACGGGACATTTACCGACGAATGGTGTTCAATACTCCGGCTGGACCGCGGTGCGGCACGCACAGGCCTGAGCGGGCACATGGTACCAGCTCTTCCCCCGAACAACTACCAACATGGGTCAATGCGCGAGCGCGGCCCGCCGAGTGAGATGCAATGAGTGATTCAGTAGGACAGTACCTGAACGAAATCGGAGCGGTTGCGCTCCTCAACGCACAGGAGGAGCGCGAGCTCTCTCAGGCGATCGAGAAAGGCTTCGAGGCACGGGGTCGCAAGGAAGCCGGTGAGACCGGCCGCGACATCGACCGCAACATTCGCCGCGCCGAGGCCGCCAAGGACCGGTTCATCCGGGCCAACCTACGGCTGGTCGTCAGCGTCGCACGGCGCTACCCACTGCCTCCCGGCATGGAACTCCTCGACCTGATCCAGGAAGGCAACCTGGGCCTCGAACACGCCGTTGACAAGTTCGACTGGCGCAAGGGTTTCAAGTTCTCGACCTACGCCACCTTCTGGATCCGCCAGGCCATCGGCCGAGCCCTCGATCAGAAGGCCAGCCTGGTCCGCCTCCCCGGCGACCGTTCGGCCAGCCTCCGCGCCGCACTGCGCGCCGTGAGCGGCGACGGCGACGAACTCGACGACGAGCACGCCCGCCTCCACCGCCTCACCACGCCCACCAGCCTCGACCGCACCATCGGTGACGACGACTCCAACGAACTCGTCGACCTTCTCCCCGACTCCAACCCCGGCCCCGAAACCGAGGTCATGGCGAGAGCCGAAGAGCAGATGGTCACCGGTCTTCTCGACATCCTCGACGAGAGGGCCAAGTACGCCGTCGAGCAACGATTCGGTATCGGCGACGGCCGTAAGCGGTCCTACCGCGAGGTCGGCGAGGACCTCGGCGTCACCGCCGAGGCCGCCCGTCGTCTGGTGAAGAGGGCCATCAACTCGGTCCGTGAGCAGGCCGGCGCCATCGCGGATTCGGTCGACGCGGCCTGACCGATCGCCACCGAGACAGATCACGCTCACCGCAACCCCGCCCCGGCGGGGTTGCGGCCGTTTTCGACCGGTAACCCTTATCCGGTTGGTACTGGGCTCCCCGTCCAGCACACTTGGGGCGTGACAAGCGCATGGACCCCAAGCTCTTGGCGATCATTCGACGCCAGACACCAGCCGTCCTGGCCCGATTCCTCAGAGCTGGACCGTTCGGTCAAGTCGCTCGCCGAGCTCCCACCCCTGGTCTTCGCCGGCGAGGCCCGCTCCCTCACCAGCGCGTTGGGATCGGTGGCCCAGGGCGAGGCCTTCCTGCTTCAGGCCGGTGACTGTGCCGAGTCATTCGAGGCGTCGGCCGATTCGATCCGTGAGAAGTTGCGGGTCATTCTCCAGATGGCGATCGTGCTCACCTATTCCGGGGGGATGCCCCTGGTGAAGGTGGGACGTATCGCCGGCCAGTTCGCCAAGCCCCGATCCAGCCCCACCGAGACCCGCGGGGATGTCGAGTTGCCCTCATTCCTCGGCCAGATCGTCAACGACGTCGGATTCACCGAAGCCGAACGCCGACCCGATCCCGGGCGGCTTCTCACCGCCTACCACCGCGCCGCCTCCACTCTCAACCTCCTCCGGGCGTTCACACGCGGTGGTTTCGCCGATCTGTCACAGGTGTCGACCTGGAACCGCGAGTTCGTTGCCAGCAGCCCGGCCGGTCAACGTTACGCACAGATGGCCGACGACATCGACCGGGCCCTGCGCTTCATGACGGCCTGCGGCGTGACCAATGCCACCACTCCGACACTGCACGAAGTCGAGTTCTACACGAGCCACGAAGCGCTTCTCCTCGAATACGAAGAGGCGCTCACCCGAAACGACTCCCTTACCGGTGGGTGGTACGACTGCTCGGCCCACATGCTCTGGATCGGTGAACGAACCCGTCAGATCGACGGTGCCCACGTCGAGTTCCTCCGTGGCGTACACAATCCCCTCGGTTGCAAGGTCGGACCCACCGCCACCGCCGATGAGATCATCGCGCTCTGCGAGGTTCTCAATCCCCGGCGTATTCCGGGCCGAATGACGCTCATCGCCCGGATGGGGGCGTCGAGAGTACGTGACGGCCTTCCCCCGCTGTTGGCAGCAGTGCGCGAGTCGGGACATCCCGTGGTGTGGGCGTGCGACCCGATGCACGGCAACACCTACACCTCCGAGGGCGGACGAAAGACCCGTCACTTCGACGATGTCCTGAGTGAAATCAGCGGCTTCTTCGCCGCTCACCGCTCGGAGGGCACATGGCCCGGCGGGGTCCACGTCGAACTAACCGGCGATGCGGTCACGGAATGCCTGGGCGGTTCCGACGGCATCGTCGACGGCGACCTCGATCAGGCCTACGAAACGATGTGCGACCCCCGCCTCAACAGTCGACAGTCGGTCGATCTGGCCTTCCGCGTGGCTGAGCTTCTCCGCCAGAGAGATTGACGGCGGTCAGAGGGTGAACGTCATCTCGCCCACCAGCGCGCCCGGAAGCCGGTAGCTGGCGGTGGTCCGCCCGCCGTAGGTGGACGAGTCGAGGATGGTGTCGGTCCGATCGGTCAGCCCCTCGAGGTGATCGCCGAACAGATGGAACGCCGTGTCGTCGAAGCGCAACACGTTGACGGGAGCGACGATCTCGCCTCCCTCGATCCAGAACGTCGAGAACCGCGTCATGCCTGTCGTGCGACAGGCACCACGATCGGAAAAGTTCAGATACCAGAGATTGCCCACATAGAGGCCGGTACCCAAGGCCGACAGCACATCATCGACAGGGACCGCACCCGGTGCCATCGACACCGACAACGGAGATTCATGGCTGGCGGCTCCGTTGGTGCCGACACCATATTCGCGGGCCGACCTCGGCGACACGAGGGCATCGGCCAGCCGGCCGCCGTCGATGAGCACGACCTCACCCGGACGACGAAACCCTTCGGTCTGGAAATCGGGGGACACTCCCCCGGCGGTGTCCTCACAGATACGGATCGACGGGTCGAACGCGGCGTTCTCGGTGATCATGCGCAGCAGTGGGGTCTGCTTGGTGCGTCGCGACTTCAGACCGAATCCTCCCCACGACAGCATGTCGATGATCTCCTGCATCGCAGCCGGCGCCAGGTAGGTGCGATAGCCGCCGGGTTCGAGATCGATCGGGGTGCGGTCGAGCACATCGAGCTGGCGTCGCGCCCAGTCGATCTTGGCGCCGAACCGCTCGTCGCTCCAGTGGGTGCCGGCATAGAGATTCTTCGTGGCTTTGTCGGCGCGAAGGTGAAAGCTCCAGTCGAGGTTGAAGGTTCTCGACTGAAACCAGTTGCGCTGCCCGAGCGAATTGGCGAAACCCGAATAGGTATCGCCCGCCGCGTAGATGCCCACCAGGTCGCGGCCGGCGGCACCGTCGATTATCAGGCCGGCGGCATCACCCGGCGACGGCATCGAGCCTGTCGACTCGGTGACCGAGTCGGATATCTCGGTTGCGTAGAGCAGATAGGGGTCCTCGGGGGCGGCCGCTCGTTGCTCGCGCAGGGAGGCGAGAAGCGCCGTCACCCGCGGCCGGTCGATCGCGGGATCCTGGGCGAGCGACACGTAGCCCTGGGCGTGACGCGGCCCGTCGATCAGGTCGAAGGACAGGTGGCGTTGGGCCACCGTTCCGGCCTGCCTGATGGCGGCACCGTTGAATCGCACGAAATCGGAGTTCTCTCCGCTGAGATAGGCCAGCAGGACCTCCTCACCGGTCAGTCCCGACGACGCCCAGGTCACCATCTCGTCAAGGTAGTCGCGAACCGAACCGGCAGTGCTCACGGCTCACCGCCGAAGACCGTGACGTCGGAGAATCGGCAGCGGGGCGATGCATGACCGACTCGCACCTGCTGATTCGGCTCTCCCTTTCCGCAGTTTCCCACACCCATGACGCTGAACGAATCGGGGTCGGCCACACCGCTGAGGCTTCGCCAGAACGTGGCGGAGATACCCCTGTAGTTGGGATTGCGGACCACCGTGGTGAGTTCGCCATCCTCGATCAGGCGGCCGTATTCGCACCCGAACTGGAACTTGTTGCGACTGTCGTCTATCGACCATGACACGTTGGTCTCCATCAGGATCCCGTGCTCCACCTCGGCGACGAGCTGTTCGGACGTGGAGCATCCGGGCTCGACATTGAGGTTGGCCATGCGGTCGATCGGAGGTCGGTTCCAGCTGCAGGCACGTGAGTTGGCCACCCCGCTCATACCGGAGCGGGATTGCGACACGGCACCGCCCATGGGGCGCTGCAGGACGCCGTCGACGATGAGATGAATGCGCCGGGCGAGGGTGCCGTCGTCGTCGAAACCGTAGGCAGCGAGCTGGCCCGGAACGGTCGGGTCGAAGGTTACGTTGAGCAGGTCGGAGCCGTAGTGGTAGGTACCGAACATGTCGGGGGTGACAAAACTGGTGCCGGCGTAGTTGCGCTCGTCGCCGAGGATCCGGTCGAGTTCCAGCGGATGGCCGATCGACTCGTGGATCTGGAGCGCCATCTGGTCGGGCTCGAGAACGAGATCCATGTCTCCCGAGGGGCAGTTGGGTGCCGACAGCAGTTCCAGCACCTGCTCGACCAGACGCGGTGCCGCCTGGGCGAAACCGTGGCGGTCGAGCACCTCGAGGCCGCCTTGGCCGCAGAAGGCCCCATGGCCATAGGTGCGGGTCTGGGTATGGCCTCCGTCGTTGGCGCTCACCCGCATGTCGGGGAACACCTGGTGGATGATCTGCTCCACACGGCCACCCCCGTTGGTGACCAGAAGGCTCTCGGTGTCGGCCAAGTCGAGCGACACCGCACTGTCGACGATGCGACCATCGCCGCCCAACCTCGCTTCGTGGCCGGCCAGCATCTCGACGAGTTCGGCCACTCCCCCGGCCGGACGGGCCACCGCCGACTCGAAGCCCCCCACGGTGTGTCGAAGCGGGCAGGAGTCGACGACGGTGCGCCCGGCGGTGACCGAGGCCCAACGGCGAGCGTCGGCCACCGCCGCGGCCAAGCCGGCATCCGACAGATCGCTGGTGGCACCGTAACCCAACCCGCCCCGCTGCCAGACGGTGAGCATGACTCCCTCGTCGTGGCCGATCATCGACGGCTGAACGACACCTTGTCTCACCTCCAGGTGGATCGCCCGCTCTGTGACGTGTCGGGCCGAGGCGAAGTCGACATCGGTCGGCAGTGCCGCCACCAGACGACGCTCGAGGTCGGTGGGCGAAAGGCCTGTGGTGCTCACGCCAGCTTGTCCACAAAGGCCTCGAGTTGCCTGAGATTACGGACCTCGTAGGCGCCCTCGCAGTACTGGGCGTAGTCGCCGACGATCGAATCGCCGGTGTCCCAGTAGCTGTGCGGCTCGGGATTGAGCCAGTGGATGTTGCGTGCCTTGTCTGCCATGGCCTTGACTATCCAGCTCTCCGACGCGTGATAGTTGTTGCGGGCGTCGCCCAGGATCATGATCGAGGTGCGAGGGCCGATGTCCTTGCCGTATCTCTCCCAGAAAACACCGAGGGCGTGGCCGTAGTCGGAGTGGCCGTCGACCCAGACGACGTCGGCTTCGGTGTTGACCCGATGGACCGCTTCGTTGATGTCTTCCACGCCCTCGAAATAGGGGGTCACCTCGTCGAGTCCGTCGATGAACACGAACGAGCGGACCTTGGAGAACTGCCCCGACATCGCGTAGACCAGATGAAGTGTGAAACGGGCGAAAGCCGCGACCGATCCGGAGATGTCGGCGATCACGAAGATTTCCGGCTTGTGGGGCCTGGGGTTGCGGAACTTGGGTTCGACCGGCACACCGCCGTAGCTCAGCGAGTGACGAACCGTGGAACGAAAATCGAGTGGTCCCTTGCGACCGTGGCGTCGCTTGCGTGAGAGGCGAGAGGCAAGCTTGCGGGTGAGTGGGTAGATCGCCTTGCGGAGGCTGGCCATCTCCTCACGGGACGCGTGCATGAAGTCGACATCCTCGGGCAGCGGTTTGCGGAGCGTCTTGGCCATGGCCTCGATACCCCGATCGGCCACCAGTCGTCGACGGATCTCAGCTTCGATCTCCTTCTGGAACTGGTCGATTCGATTCTGGTATTCGTCGCGCTGCAGCCGCTCCTCGAAGTCGGATTGCTCGCCTTCGGTGTTCTGGGCCTGTTCGAGCAGACGCTCGAGAACCCCATCGAGATCGAGGTTCCTGAGCGTGCGATAGAGGTAGTAGGTGCCGCCCACCGGACGACCGGGCTCCATGCCGGCGTAGCGCTTGACCGACTGCCTGGCCACGCCTCGCATCATCGGCTGGTCGCCACGCATCAGGGCCTGGTACAGCATCTCCTGAAGTTCTTCCGGGGTGAGGCTGTCGCCCGCCCCGGCCCCGGCCCGATCGCCGGCGGCCTGCTCGCTCTGCTCATCACCGTCGAGTTCCTGAAGTTCCGACTCGTCGGTGATGTCGTACTCGGGGCCTCGCAGCGAGAAGTAGATCTCGAATACGGTCTCGAACGCCTTCCAGTGATTGTGATGCTTCACCAGAGTGGAGGCGAGAGCGTACTTGAACGTCTCCCGGTCGCCCAGCGGAACGTGTTTGACGGCCTCCATGGCATCGAGGTTCTCGGTGAGGCTCACCGGTAACCCGGCGGCGCGCAGTTGCATGATGAAGCCCGTGAGCAGGTCGAGAATCGGCTCACCGAGATCGACGGGCACCGTCGAATCGGACGGGGGGGCCACGGTCATGCTCAGACCGATACGCCATCGGCGCTGGACAGCTCTTTCGAAGCCTTCCTGATATCGCTCTGATACTTGAGCAGAACGTTGATGGTGCCGATGGCGACCTGCTCGTCGATCTGGCTGACGCCGAGCAACATGAGGGTGCGGGCCCAGTCGATCGTCTCCGATACCGAAGGTGACTTCTTCAGCTCGATGTTCCTGATCGAGCGGACGACCCGGGCGATCTGGTCGGCGAGGTTCTCGGTGATGTCGGGGACCTTGGTGAGAACGATCTCCTTCTCCCGGTCCATGTCGGGATAGTCGATGTGGAGGTACAGACAGCGGCGCTTGAGGGCCTCGGAGAGTTCGCGGGTGTTGTTGGAGGTGAGAAACACCAAAGGCACCTGTTTGGCCGTGATGGTGCCCAACTCGGGGATCGACACCTGGTAATCGGACAGAATCTCGAGCAGCAGCGCCTCGGTCTCGACCTCGACACGATCGACCTCGTCGATCAGCAGCACCACCGGGTCATCAGCACGAATCGCCTCGAGGAGCGGCCGGGCGAGAAGAAACTCGTCGGAGAAAATGTCACCACTGACCTCGTCCCAGTCGTTGTCGTCGCCGCGCTCGGTCTGGATGCGCAGGAGCTGCTTCTTGTAGTTCCACTCATAGAGCGCCTTGGCCTCATCGAGGCCCTCGTAGCACTGCAGGCGAATCAGTCGGGCGCCCGTGATCTCGGCGACGCTCTTGGCGAGCTGGGTCTTGCCGGTGCCGGCCGGGCCCTCGACGAGCAGCGGCTTCTGGAGCCGATCCGCCAGGAACACCGCCCCCGCTACGGCACTGTCCACCAGATAGTCGACCTTGCGGAGATCGTCGGTGACGGATTCGACATCGTCAAAACGGAACGTCATGACGCGCCATGTTAGCGGTCGTTCACCTGAGCCCCGCCGAGGCGAGCACCGCCCCTCGACCTCAGGGCCTGACCTGCCCTTGCCCGTTGACGACGAACTTGAGGGTGGTCAGCTGCTCGAGGCCGAGAGGCCCACGGGCGTGGAGTTTCTGAGTCGAGATCCCGATCTCAGCCCCGAAGCCGAACTCCTCGCCGTCGACGAAACGGGTCGACGCATTCACCAATACGGCCGCGGCGTCGACCTCGCGGGTGAACCGTCCGGCCGCCTCGATGTCGGAGGTGATGATCGCCTCGCTGTGACCGGTGCCGGTGTCGTTGATGTGGGCGATGGCTTCGTCGAGATCGGACACGATCTTCACCGACATCTTCAAATCGAGGTACTCGGTCGCGAAGTCGGACTCATCGGCTTCGCCGATCGATTCTGCGATGGCGCGGGAGGCCTCGTCGCCCACCAGTTCGACACCCTCCAACGCCTCGACGGCCATCGGGATGAACTCGCCCGCGATGTCGGCATGGACGACGAGCGACTCCGCAGAGTTGCAGACTCCGGGCCGTTGGGTCTTCGCGTTGACCACTATGTCGCGGGCCATCCCGAGATCGGCTCGGCGATCGACGTAGACGTGGCAGTTGCCGTCGCCGTCGATCACGTAGGGCACCGTCGCGTTGTCGAGTATCGACTGGATCAGCGCGCGACCACCGCGTGGGATCAGGCAATCGACGAATCCCCGCTGTTGCATGAACTCGATCGCCGCCCCACGCGACGTGTCATCGACGAGAACCACCCCGTCGGCGGGAAGACCGGACTTGGTGAGGGCATCACGCAGCACACCCGCGATCACGAGATTCGACGATATGGCCGATGATGAACCTCGCAGAAAGGCGACGTTTCCCGACTTGATGCACAGAGCGGCGGCATCACTGGTGACGTTGGGGCGACTCTCGTAGATGATCGCCACCACACCGAGAGGGACCCTCACCCGTCGGATCTCCAGGCCATTGGGCCTGACCCAGCCGTCGGTCACCTCACCCACCGGATCGGGTAGAGCCGCAATTCCTCTGAGCCCACCGGCCATGGCCTCGATCCGTGGGCCCGAGAGTCGCAGACGGTCGACCAGCGACGACGAAGTGCCGTTTGACTCGGCCCCCTCCACATCGATGAGGTTCGCGGCCTCGATTTCTTCGGACCGCGCGACGAGAAGGTCGGCGGCCGTCAGCAGGACTTCGTTCTTGGTGCCGGTGGTAGCCACCGCGACGGCGCGGGACGCGGCCCGTGCCCGCCGTGCGAGCTCACTGACAGGAGTCGGATCCGTGGCCACGAGGGGACATGGTAGTCGGCGCGGCGGCTAGCCTCGCCGACAACGGCAGACCCGAGGAGACGTGTGCCCCCTTCGTCGCCCACCGCACCCACGGTGGTACTTTCGATGATCTCGCCCTTCACGGTGCTGCTGGTCGCGGCGGCCGCCGCGCTCGCATCCTTGGCCGGGATGCCGTGGTGGGGTGCGGCCTTGGTGGCCGCGGCGGTGTGGGCCGCCAAGGTTCTGGCCCGGTCCAAGCTGGCGCGGCTCACCGCTTCACGACCTTCGCGTATCGACCCGTTCGCGTTGCGTGAGCCGTGGCGTCTCTATGTGAAGGACGCCATCGGATCGCAACGACGTTTCGACCGAGCGCTCGAATCGGTCGCCCGCGGACCTCTTCGCGACCGGCTCTCCGAGATCGGCATCCGGGTCGGCCGCGGCGTATCCGAATGCTGGGAGGTCGCACGCAAGGGACAGCAACTCACGGACGCCCGGCGAGCCATCGGCATCGAGTCGGCCCGTCGCTCGGCCGCCGACACCGACGCCCACCCGGCGCTCCTAGATGCTGCCAGGTCCGAGATCGAAGCCCACGAGCGTCTCACCAATCGCGAGAATGAGGTCAGGACCAGCCTTGAGGTGCTCGACGCCCGGCTCAAGGAAGCCGTGGCCAGGGCATCGGAGATGGCCACCCGGGCCATGGCTCCCGACGACATCGAATCGATCACCGATGCCATCGACGGGGTGGTAGGCGACCTCGAATCACTACGGCTCGGTCTCGACTCCGTCGACGGCACTCGGTGACAAAGCCCCGACGTGCCAAGTCCGGTTCGTTCCTTGTCGGGGCGGGAATCCTCGCCTCGAGGGTGGCCGGACTCATACGCGAGATCGCTCTGGCCGGCGTGCTCGGTGTCAGCGCGCCCACCGATGCCATACGCAACGCGGTCAGGATCCCCAACCTCCTGCAGAACCTGCTGGGTGAAGGCACCCTGTCGGCATCGTTCATACCCGTCTACGCCGATCTGATCGAGCGAGGCGAACGACGCCGAGCCTCCCGCCTGGCCGGTTCCATCGCCGGGGTCCTTCTGGTGGTCACCGGAGTGCTCGTCGTCCTGGGCATCGTGCTGGCCGGCCCGCTCACGTCGCTCATAGCCCCGGGCCTACCGGCCACCACACGTGACCTCACCGTGCCGTTGGTCAAGATCACCACCATCGGCGCCGGTGTTCTCGTGTTCTCGGCCTGGTGTCTCGGGGTGCTCAACACCCACCGCCGCTTCTTCCTGTCGTACGTCGCGCCGGTGGTCTGGAACACGGCGCAGATCACGGTTCTGGTGTTCGCCGCGATAGTCGGACTCTCATCGACCTCAACCGTCGACGCCGTCGCGTGGGCGATGTTGGCGGGAGCGCTGCTCCAGGTGGCGGTACAGCTCCCCACGGTGCTGAGCGTCGCTCCCGACATCAGAGTGGTCCTCGGTTTCGCCGACCCCGACGTGAGAGAGGTCGGTCGCCGGTTCACGCCGGTTCTCCTCGGTCGAGGGGTGGTGCAGATCTCGGCGTTCGTCGACGTGGCGCTGGCGTCGATGCTGGCGATCGGGGCGATCTCGATGATCGGTTACGCGCAGATCTTCTACATCCTCCCCGTCTCGGTCTTCGCGATGAGTGTGGCCGCGGCCGAACTTCCCGAGATGAGCCGCTTGGCCGGCGATCCACAGGCCATCATCGATCACGCGGTGACCGGCCTGCGACGTATCGCCTTCTTCATGATGTTCGCCGCAGTTGCCTACATTTCGGTCGGCAGGCCGGTGTTGGGAGCGATCCTCCAGCACGGGAAGTTCGGCGCCGACGACACGGTCGGGGTCTGGCTCACGTTGTCGGCGATGGCCCTCGGCCTCCCGGCCGTCGGGGCCAGCCGCCTCCTCCAGAACACGATGTACGCGGTCGGCGACACCCGGGGGCCGGCCAAGATCGCCGCTCTGCGGGTGTTCGTCACCGCCGCCATCGGGCTGACGCTGATGTTCCCCTTCGACCGGCTTTTGATCTCCGGCGGGGCGTTCACCGGTTCGATCGGTGGCATCGGACCGCTGGCGAAGTCCCTGAGATCGGTCGAAGGTGCGGTGCATCTCGGAGCGATCGGGCTCGCTCTCGGGCTGGCCGCGTCGGCGTGGACCGAATTCGTCCTCCTCGACCGACTGGCCCGTCGACATCTACCAGCGCTCGGCCCCACAATTCAGCCGGTCCTGGCGCTGGCCACATCGTCGGCCCTGGCCTTCGTGACCGGCGCTGCCCTCAGCCGTGTCGTCGACGGATGGCCGCTCCTGATCGGCGCCGGCGTGTCGCTCGGCGGCTCCGGACTGGTCTATGTGATCGTCGCGTTTCGAACCGGGGTCCGCGAAGCCGACCTTATTCTACGACCGATACGTCGCGTCATCTGGCGGTGACCGGCTCGTCACCCGCCGGGACCGATGTGAGCGCCGCCGACCAACTACCATCACCGCATGCTTCAGTATCTGAAAAAGCGCTGGAAGTACCTCGTGGCCAAGCTGGGAGGCAACTTCGAGGACAACGCCGACCCCAAGGTCCAGCTCGAACAGGCGATCAAGGAGGCGCAGGACCAGCACCGACGGCTGCGCGAGCAGGCCGCCAATGTGATCGCCAACCAGAAGCAGACCGAGATGCGTCTCAATCGGTCCCTCGAGGAACTCGAGCGGGTCAACTCCAACGCTCGCCAGGCGGTGGTGATGGCCGAGGAAGCCCACAAGTCGGGCGACTCCGGCAAGGCAACTTCATACACGAGTGCAGCGGAGCAGTTCGCCAACCGGATGATCACCCTCGAGGCCGATATCGAGAGCCTGAAGTCGATGCACTTCCAGGCGACCGATGCCGCCGATCAGGCCAAGGCGGCGGTCGAGCAGAACTCGTCGCTGCTCCAGAAGAAGCTCAGCGAACGACAGGCGCTCCTCAGCCAGCTCGATCAGGCCAAGATGCAGGAGACCGTGAACTCCGCCATGGCAACTCTCTCCGAGGCCGTGGGTGAGGACGTCCCCACCTTCGATCAGGTACGGGAGAAGATCGAGGCTCGCTACGCCAAGGCACGCGCCATGTCCGAGCTCACCGAGGCCAACGTCGACTCCCAGATGATCGAGATCGAGGCCGCGGCACGAAACGTCGAGGCACGCGCCCGGCTCGATCAGATCAAGCAACAGCTAGGGATCGAATCGGCAGGGTCGGCGCCGCCGCAGGAACTGGAAGCCGGCGAGGCCGACCCCGAGGCGCAAACCGACTAGCCCGGAAGCACCACCAGATCGTTGGCGTGGACCACCACGTGAGGGGCGCCCGGCGGTAGGTCTGCGCTGCGCAGGCCCAACACCGGCCTCAGCTCCTCGGAGCTGTGGCGAGCCAGACCCCGGGCGAAGATCTCACCGGAGGTGTCGGTTATGTCGACCGGGGCTCCAGCACCGAAGGTTCCCGATACCTCCGTGACACCGGCGGCCAGAAGCGATGTGCCGCGTTCGAGGGCGGCACGTGCGCCTTTGTCCACCACCACCGTTCCGCCCCGCCCGACGGCGAAGGCGATCCACAACTTCCGAGCCGGGAGGCGACTCGGGCGAGCCTTCACGAACGTGCCGGTGGCCGGCTTGGCGGCTATGGCATCGGCCAGCACATGGGGCCGGTCGGCGCGCGCGATCACCGAACGCACCCCTGACCATGATGCGACCTTGGCGGCCATGATCTTCGAGGCCATTCCACCACTTCCGCGGCTGGTGCCCGACGCCCCGCCCAGCGCCGCATGGTGATTCCCGATCTCTTCGATCTCCTCGATCAGAGCAGCCTCGTCGCTCGAGCGCGGATCGGCGGTGAAGATGCCATCGGTGTCGGTGAGAAGCAACAACAGGTCGGCGTCGACAAGATTGGCCACCAGCGAGGCCAGACGGTCGTTGTCCCCGAACCTGATCTCCTCGTCGGCTATGGCGTCATTTTCGTTGACAACCGGCACCACACCGAGCTCGAGCAGCCGATGCATCGTGCTGCGGGCGTGGAGATACTGGGAACGCATCACGAAGTCGATCGCCACGAGCAGTACCTGTCCGGCTACCAGATCGCGCCGGGCCAGCTCCTCACGGTAGACCCTGATCAGGGCGCCCTGGCCCACGGTGGAAGCGGCCTGAAGGGTGATCGTGTCGGTCGGACGGCGATCGCCACCCATACCGAGTTCGGGCAGTCCGGCCGCTATCGCACCCGAGGTCACGATCACGACACGATGACCGTTCGAGCGGGCATCGGCAACCTGATCGCACAGGGATGCCACCGCCTCGCGCTGCACGACTCCCTCGGAGTCGGTGATCGACGACGTACCGATCTTGACGACGATCGTCTGTGGCCGACTCACAGGTCCTCCTCGTATTCAAAGCTGAATTCGCCTATGTGAACGACATCTCCATCGGCCACACCAGCCCTCACGAGAGCCTTGAGAACACCCAATTGGCGCAGCCGATCCCGCGCGTAGTCGAGGGCTTGGATGTCGGTCAGGTCGCTCAGGGCAACTGCTCGCTGCGCGGGCCTGCCGACCACGTTCCACGACCCGTCGTCGAATCGTTCGACACTCACCTGGTCACCGGCGGGACGGTGGATCGTCACCGTGTCGGTTGGCGGGACGTGGGCCCGGGCCTCCTCGACCAGACGAGCCAGCCGGCCCAGGATCTCGGAGATGCCCTCCCCGGTCGGCGCCGACACCCGCAGACCGTCGAACGAGGCATCGACGGCGATGTCGGCGCGCGATCCGGCGATGACCCGTGGCCGATCCAGGAGTTCGGGACGGTGGGCGCCGAGTTCGTGGAGCAACACCTCGAGCTGGGCCTCGGGAGTCTGGCCGCCCCACTGCGACAGATCGAGCAGGACCAGTAGCACGCGGGCCCGCTCCACATGCCGAAGAAATCGATGACCGAGCCCCTTGCCCTCGCTCGCGCCGTCGATGAGGCCGGGGATGTCGGCCAGGACCATCTCAAAGCCGTCGCCCATTCTCACCACTCCGAGATTGGGTTCGAGGGTGGTGAACGGATAGTCGGCGATCCTCGGCTTGGCGGCCGAAACCCGGCTGATGAACGTCGATTTGCCGACGTTGGGCAGGCCGACAATGGCGACATCGGCCATGAGCTTGAGTTCGAGCCGTAACCAGCGCTCTTCGCCGTGCTCGCCCTGCTCAGCGAACTTCGGGGCCCGTCGGCGATTGGTGAGGAATCTGGCGTTGCCCCGACCGCCCCGACCTGCCGCCGCCGCCTCCCACCGGTCGCCGTGGTGGACCAGATCGGCCAACGGTTCACGAGTGTCGTGGTCCAGCACGACGGTGCCCTCGGGCACTTTCACCTCCAGATCCGCACCTCGAGCTCCGTGGCGATTCTGGCCACTCCCGTGGGCACCGTTCTCGGTCTTGCGATGGGGGTGATCACGAAATGCCAACAAAGACGCCACGTTTCGATCGGCCACGAGCCAGACCGATCCACCGCGGCCACCGTCGCCGCCGTCGGGCCCGCCCTGGGAAACGTGGGCCTCTCGCCGAAACGACACGCAACCGGCGCCACCGTCACCGGCCTTCACGTTGATGTTGCACTCGTCCACGAACCCTGACACGCGTCAGAGGGTACGACCTCGCCGGGCGCGAGCCGCGAGCATTCCGCGCTTGAGCCGGATCAACGAAGCAGGCGAACCGGATCGCCCACCACGTCGACCGACCAGGTGGTGCGGTCGGTGATGCCGGTGCCGGAGATGTAGTTGATCTTCCACCACCGGTCGACCGTGCCGTATGCGACATCGAAGTCGTTGGGGAGTTGAATGGTCAGCGTCACGAAGGCGTTGTTGAATCTTGAGCCGGTGACATCCAGGTAGGTCGAGTTGGTACCGGACAGTCCGTTGCTGCTCGTCCAGTTGAAAGTGGCGTAGCCGGCACCGCCCGGCTCCACCAAACGGATTCCCTGCGAGCCTTCCCCTGGGTCGAATAGTTTGACCTTCATCTTCTTGCCCGCGTGTTGATCGCCGATGTCGGCCAGGTAGAAGTCGGCGGAGCTCGATGCCACATTGGCGAAGATCGACATCCATTTGGTCGCCACGACCGATGGGCACGCCGCACTCACCCGGGTGTCACAGGTGGTGACTCCGAGACCGTTGGGCTTCGCCAACAACCCGTAGGCATTGGTCCAACCCGAGTTGTTCTCCGGAGACTTGACCCCGACCTCGAATATGAACCGGCCCGAAGCCCCCGCCGGGATACGACAGAACAGGTCCCAGTCACTGGAGCCGAGAAGGGTCGTCGAACCCTCCGACTTTCCGAAGTCGTAGGTGTAGGTGCCGGGCGGATTGCCGCCGGTACCGGCACGGCTGCCGGCACCACACGCCGTGTACACCGGGTTGTCGGTGTCGTCGAATGGGGTCAGGTCCGGAGACCGTATTCGGAAGAACGTGGTGATGTCCGAGTTGTACATATCCAGCAGCCCGCCGTTCTGATTGGGATCACGAATGTAGAGCGCCACTTCACCGGGGGACGGCGACGCCGGGATGTCGACGTAGTACTCATAGGAGTACGGCCCGACATGATCCGGATTCGGTACCGATCCGGAGCAACTTCCCGGCGAGTTGTCGAGGTAGAGCACCTCGCGCTGTCCACCGTTGGCGCGGGAGTTGCACGATCCGTTGATCGCGGCCGAGAAGCCCTCGTTTTCGGCTCCCGGTATCAACTCCCGGGTGCCGAAGTAGTTCTTCGGGCTGCCCAACGGAACCGACAACACGTATTCGGCCACCGACTGGCGAGAGATCTTCACGTTGCTGAGAAACAACTGCGAGAAGAAGAGATCTGCACTCGTGTCGGTGATGGTGACCTGGAGTTCAGCCGACCCGGAGGCAACCACCGACACCACGATCCCATCGACGCCGTTGATGAAACCATTGCGCGCCGCGGCCGCCGACGCCGCCGCGGATGCCTTGGCGAAGTCGGGCTGCCAGACGACACCGGCCAGCGCCGCGGAGTCAGCGGCCTTCTGGATTGCCGATGCCCGCACGTACCAGGCACCGACATCCACGGCGAAACCGGTGAACCCCAGCAAGGGCACGATCAACAGTGAGGTCAGGACCATCACGTAGCCACGCTGACGGTCCTCGGTTCGGACTTCTCGATGATGACGGTTCAACTTCCCGGCTCCGCGTTCATGACGGTTCGATGCTCCACGGTCAGCCCCTGACCCGGGAACATGTTGGTGAACCACCCTCGTTTCACTCTCACCCACACACCTATGATCTCCAGCCCCTGGTTCTGTCGGGTCTCCCGCGAGGTCGGGCAATAGAAGTGATCCCACGATGTCGCCGAGCAGGTGGTGGCCGACACTCCATCGAAGTTCGATATGGACATCGAGTCGATCATCGCCGCGCTGTAGTAGTTGCAGCTTCCGGTGATCGACTTGGGGGTTCCGTCGGCCCCAAAACAAGCCGGCGGGATGGCTCCGTCGACGGCCGACGCGTCGTAGATGAGGACGCCCACCACATACGATGTCGACAGACCCTGGAGAGCCGCGTCGAGGGTCAGCAGTGCCTCGTAGTCGGAAAGTCGATTGCTTCCGAGGTTGCTGACGACCCTCGCGGCAGAACGGGTTCCGCTCGACACTGTGAGGGAATCCCGCCATGCCATGCCGAACTCGATGATCCCCGCGATGAGCATGGCCAGAAGCGGCAGGATTATCGCGAACTCCACGATCACGAGACCCCGGTCACCGTCGGCCCGTCTGCGTTCGCGTCTGCTTCGTGGGCTCGTGTCCATCACTGCTCCTGCGGCTCGACCTTGAGCACCGTCGTGTCTTCGAACGTGATACCGCTACCGAACAGACCGGTGATGTACGAATGGGTGACTCGCATCCACACCCCCACGTAGTCGAGTCCGGTTCCCACCGACACGATCCGGTCGGCCGGACACCAGAACCTGTCAGGGTCCGGAAGCGGGTTCGGCACGGGGTCGCATCCGAATCCCGACCTCGGGATGTTGAAGTCGCTCGGCGTATAGACGTTGCACGAGTTCGCGGTGAGCGTGGCCGCAGATGTCGAAGACTTGCAGGCCGGGGGCACCTTCGAATTCGGTCCGGTGGCCCTGAACACCACGATGCGGTCGATCGTTCCGGTCGGGAGCGCGGCGGAAGCGCGCTGGATGGAGCGCAGCATCCGGTAGTCAGCGTCGGTCACGTTTCCGGCCACGCTGGCCTCGCGTACGCCATCACGTGTCGAGTTGGCCACCGCCAGATAGTCACGGAATGCGAAACCGAACTCGAAAATGGAGAACAGGAAGAGGAAGATGACGGGTGTCATGATGGCGGCCTCGATCAGCGCAACGCCCCTGTCCCCGCGACCTCGACGTTTCCTGTTCAAGACACATCCCTCGCGGAGCCGATTCCTCACCATCTCGTTTCGGCACTATCCACCCTCGAATTGAGGCATAGCGACCATCCGTCTGGGTCCAAGCACCCCATCGGCCCGGCAAATCGATCCACCGCTCAGCGATTCGCGTACCCGGGTCCCCCTCTAGGATTGACCCATGCCCGCTGACGACTCCCTGGCAACGCAACAACGGACCTGGGGGTCGACCATGAGCGGGCATAGATCGGGCGGTGTCGAGACTGCTCATGCCGACTCGACGGCCATCGTCGACACCGGGCCAGGCATCGTCCGCGAACGCCGGGAGGAACTCGAGGCCGAGTTGCTCCGGCCGGGGGCCACGCTCAGTTCAGGGGCCGGTGACCGGGCGGTCGAGGAGTCGCCCGACGCCACCCGGACCTGTTTCGAACGGGACCGCGACCGCATCCTCCACGCCAACGCCTTTCGCCGCCTCGCCGGAAAGACCCAGGTCTTCGTGTTCCCCGATGACCATCAACGCACCAGACTCACCCATGCCCTCGAGGTCGCCCAGGTGGCCCGCAGCATCAGCCGGGCACTCGGGCTCAATGTCCCCCTCACCGAGGCCATCGCTTTGGGCCACGACTGCGGTCACGGCCCCGCCGGCCACTCGAGTGAGGCCGCCCTGTCGCCGTTCATCGACGAGGGGTTCGATCATGCCGTCTGGGGTGCCGACATCACACTCGTGCCCCTCAACCTGTGCGTCGAGACTCTCGACGGCATCCGCAACCACTCGTGGTCGCGACCGGCTCCGGGTACCCCCGAGGGTGAGGTCGTGAGTTGGGCCGACAGGATCGCCTACGTCTGCCACGACTTCGAGGACGCCGTGAGCGCCGGCATCGTGCGTCCGGAGGAACTGCCGATTTCGGTGAGTGAGAGGTGCGGAGTCTCTCGGCGAACCCAGTTGGCCGCCTTCATCGGTTCGATGATCGACACCACCGACCGTACCGGAGTCGTGGGCATGGGTACCGAGATCGCCGAAGGGCTGGCGGATTTCCGGAGGTTCGACTACGAGAACATCTACCTGAGACCCGAATCGCAACATCAGGCCGAGAAGGTGATCGGCGTGCTGCGGGGTCTGGTCGACTATCTCGTTGACCACCCGGAACGCCTGCCCAGCCGATTGTTCGACGAACAATTCGACCTTGATCAATCGACGGCGAGAGCGGCGGTGGCCTGGGTCGCAGGAATGACGGACCGATATGCCTTCACATTCGCCCGGGAGTGGCTGGGCATGGATCAGGCGATTCTGCCCCGGGGTGTGGGTATCTGAAGCGAGAGTTCCTCAGGTCGGCCGCCCGGGCCGGTTCGATCAGACGGGAAGAACGTCTACCAGCTTTCGGCCGCGACGGCTGCCGAACTTGACCACCCCGTCGGAGGTGGCGAAAAGGGTGTCGTCGCCGCCCCTCATCACGTTGTCACCGGGATGGATCCTGGTGCCGCGCTGACGAACGATGATGGAGCCGGCCGAGACCCGACCGCCGTCGAAAACCTTGACGCCGAGGCGCTGTGAGTTGGAGTCGCGGCCGTTGCGGGTGGAGCCGCCACCCTTTGTCTTCGACATGGCAGATCAGCCCTTCGTGATGTCGGTGATCTCGATGCGGGCCAAAGTCTGACGGTGGCCCCATCGCTTGCGGTTGTTGCTCTTGTTCTTGTAGAGGAACCCGTTGATTTTCGGCCCCTTTACCTCTTGCACCACACGAGCGGTCACCGACGCACCCGACAGCTGACCGGGGGCGGCCAGCACGGTATCGCCGTCGACGAGCAGCACTGGCTGCAGGGAGATTTCGGTGCCGGGTTCCCCCAGACGCTCGACATCGAGAGTCTGGCCCTGCTCCACGCGGTATTGCTTACCGCCGGTCTTGACTACTGCGTACATAGGCCCCGCAGGCTAGCGCCTGAGTCGTCGGGAGCCACCGAAACGGTCGCTGCGAATCCGCTCAGCCGATAAGTTCCTCGATGATCACGTGGCCGGTGCCAGAGCATGTCGGGCAGGCGTTGGACACCGTTTCGAGAAGACCCTCCCCGATCCGCTTTCTGGTCATCTCGACCAGCCCGAGATCGGAGATGTCGAACACCTGGGTACGGGTCTTGTCGCGGGCCAACGCGGCCCGGAACGTCTTGGTGACCTGATCACGGTTCTTGGCGACTTCCATGTCGACGAAGTCGATGACGATGATGCCACCGATGTCGCGTAGACGAAGCTGGTGGGCAACCTCCTCGGCCGCCTCGAGGTTGTTGCGGAACACCGTCTCTTCCAGGCTCGACTTGCCGACGTTCTTGCCGGTGTTGACGTCGATCACGGTGAGAGCTTCGGTGGTCTCGATGATCAACGACCCACCCGACGGTAACCAGACCTTGCGGTCGAGGGCCTTGCGCAACTGCTCCTCTATGTGGTGACGTTCGTAGAGCGGGAGGGGTTCGGTTTCGGGATCGTGATACTCGACGCGATCGGCGAGAGCCGGCGTGATGCTGCCCACATAGTCGCGGATCTCCTCGTAGAGATCACGGTCGTCGATCACCACCCCGCGATAGTCCTTGTTGAACTCTTCGCGTATGACCCTCACCGCGGCCTCGGGCTCGCGGTAGAGAAGGGCCGGGGCCTTGGTTCGCTTGGCCAGTGCCTCGATCTCGTCCCACTTGGCCACCAGGCGGGCGACGTCACTCTCGATCTCCTCGGCCGTGACGTTCTCGGCTGCGGTGCGCACGATCACGCCGTGCTTGGATGGCTTGGCCTTGTCGAGAATCTGGCGCAAGCGGCGTCGTTCCTTGTCGGGGAGACGCTTCGAGATGCCATAGGTGGTGCTGTCGGGAACCAGCACCACGAAACGACCCGGAAGCGACACCTCCTGGGTAAGGCGTGCCCCCTTGTGAGCGATCGGATTCTTGGTGACCTGGCACAGAATCGATTGCTTGGCCTTGAGGATCTCCTCGATACGGGGCTGTTCCTTGCGGCCACCGTCGACATCGTCGGGGTCGTGGTGGACATCGCCGCGGTAGAGCACGGCATTCTTGGGAGTGGCTATGTCGACGAAGGCCGCCTCCATGCCGGGAAGGACGTTCTGCACACGGCCCAGGTAGATGTTGCCGTGGATCTGACTGACATCGTCGGAGGGCAACGAGACGTAGTGTTCGACCAGCTTTCGACCCTCGAGTACGGCGATCTGGGTGGCCTTCTCGCCGACGGAAACCGCCATCATGTATCGGCCGAGGGCCTTGCCGTTGCGGGTACGGCCCCGCCGGCGCCTGAGGGTCTTCTCGTCGAGCTTGACCTCATCGCCGGTCGTTATCGCCTTGACCGGCGTGGGGGCCCTTCCCGAGCGTCCCCCACGACGCCCACCGTCGCCCTTGTGGTTACCGTCGGGCTGCTGCTGGGCCTGGCCTTGGTTGTTCTGGCCACCCTGATTGTTCTGGCCACCCGCGCCGCCGCGACCGCGGCTGCCTCGTCGTCGGCGCCGTTTGCGGGCGGGCGGGTTTCCACCATCCGCGGCACTCGTCTCTGCGCCGGCACGAGCCGGAGCGGGCCTGCTGTCGCCTATCTTGGGGGCGCTCCCGGCAACCGGCGCGCTGGGCGGGCCGGTTGCACCCTGATCAGACTCGCCTGGTTTCTCGTTGCGAGCGTTGTCGTCGGGGGCGGCGTTGGTGTCTTCGGCCTTGGAGTCGGCCATCGGTTTGTTCCTTACGTTCGGGCACGCTGGGGTGGGCGCTCATGTGGCCCCCACGGGTGCGGACGCCGAGGTGCGGCGCGGGATTGGTTCGCGCCGCGTGCCGTCGTCGTCGATGATCCATTGATTGAGTCGGGTGACTCGCCACTCCTGGAGTGGCGGTTGGAGGACAGCCAGAAGTTCGCTGGGCCTCACCGATCTCGGCTTCGTGCCGAGTTCGGCGACCATGCGAACGCCGTCCTCCGTGGGCCCGATGATGTCGATACCCATTAGCTGCGGACGAAGGTCGTCGGTGACTTCCTTGCCCTTTCGCCGGCGGGTCACGACGAGCTCATCGGCGGCCAGGGCACGGGCCACGGCCCCGGCTGCTGTCTCCTCATCGGTATCGGTCACGTCGATCTGCCATGTGCAGCTGGTGACCGCCTCCTGGAGTGACGGAGTATTTCGGTCTATCTTCTCGGCCCTGGTGGCAACGATGCCATCGGGGAGGTTTCGGGTGAGCGTCAGGGTGAGCGACTCGAGATCGATCGAGCCGGCCCGTTCGGGATCGATGTGGATGTCGAGGTACTCGGCATCGGATTCATGACAGGTGGAAAGGGCCAAACCGAACGACATCCGCGGCCTTGGGCTGAAACCCTCGCTGTAGGCCATGGGCAGCTCGCTTCGGCGCAGGGCACGCTCCCACATGCGTGCCACGTCGCGGTGCGATGTGAAACGGATCTTTCCGTACTTCGAGAACTCGATCCGGATTGTCATGATCCCGCCACCCCGACCACCTGTCGGGGCTGAACGGCCGGCCGCGACGAGACCCCTGGCGCCCGTGCCCCACCGGTGCCTTGGCTGCCACCGGCCGGTGGGGCAGCCGATGCGACAACGTGTTCGATGCCGTACCCGGTGCATGCACCACAGTCGTAACACGGCGTCCATCGACAGTCCTCGAGGCCCGCCTCGTCGAGGGCATCGCGCCAGTCCTGCCACAAGAAGTCCTTGTGAAGGCCCGCCGACAGATGGTCCCAGGGAAGGATCTCGTCTTCACGCCGGTGACGGTGGACGTACCAGTCGATGTCGAGTCCGCATGCCGCCATGGCCTCGAGCCAGAGGTCGTGGTCGAAGTGTTCCGACCATTCCTGGAAGACCCCGCCCCGGCGCCACACGTATTCGATCACGGCACCGATACGACGGTCGCCCCGACTGGTGATCCCCTCGATGAGAGTGGCCTTGGGGTCGTGCCACTTGAGCCGAACGGCCTTGTCGCGTCGGGTGGCGTCACGCACCAGGCCGATCTTGTGGTTGAGTTCGGCGGTGTTGTTCTGACCGAACCACTGGAATGGCGTGAAGGCCTTCGGGACGAATCCACCGATCGACACGGTGACCGACGCCGACCTCTGGTGGGTTCGCCCGAGGCGCACACAGCGACGAGCGATCTCGGCGATTCCCATGGTGTCGGCGTCGGTTTCGGTGGGGAGCCCGGTGAGAAAATAGAGCTTCACCCGGCGCCATCCCTGGGAGTAGGCCGACTCAACCGTCTGGTAGATGTCGTCCTCGGAGATCAACTTGTTGATCACCTGGCGCATCCGCCACGACCCCGCCTCGGGGGCGAAGGTCAGGCCGGTACGGCGCGCCCGTTGGATCTGCGCGGCGATGCCCACCGTGAAGGCGTCGACGCGCAGGCTGGGAAGGGCGACCGAGACCTGATCACATCCCGGCCCGGAAACGGTGTCGGCGATGACCTGCCGGATTCCGCTGAAGTCGGCGGTGGACAGCGACGTGAGCGCCACCTCGTCGTACCCGGTGCGCTTCAGGCCATCGGTGACCATGGTGCGGACCTGATCGGCCGAACGTTCGCGTACCGGTCTGGTGATCATGCCGGCCTGACAGAACCGGCAACCACGGGTACAACCACGGAACACCTCGACATTGAGTCGGTCGTGGACCACTTCGGTGAGCGGAACCAGCTGCGACCTGGGGTAGGGCCACTCACCCAGATCGGCGATGGTGCGCTTCTCGACCCGTTCGGGTACGTCGCCGAACCTCGGGCTGACCTCCGCGATGTGGGCTCCTTCGTAGCGGACGTCGTAGAGCGAAGGCACGTAGACCCCGGGAACCGACGCGAGTGCACGCAGGACGCCTTCACGCGTGCCCGTCCCCTTGCCGTTGTGCTTCCACTCGGCCAGCACCTCGGTGATATCGCCCACGACCTCCTCTCCGTCGCCGAGAACCACGAAGTCGACGAAGTCGGCCAGCGGCTCGGGGTTGTAGGCGCAGTGGCCGCCGATCGCGATCAGCGGATCAGAATCGGTCCGGTCGATCGAACGTACCGACATGCCCGCCAGATCGATGCAGTTGAGAACGTTGGTGTAGACGAGTTCAGCGCTCAGGTTGAACGCGATCACGTCGAAGTCGGACGCGGCAAGATGGTTGTCGACCGAGAACAGTGGCACGCTCTCGCGCCTCATCAGGATCTCGAGGTCGGACCATGGGGCATACGACCTCTCGGCCGCGGCGTCGGCGCGCTCGTTGAGGATCTCGTAGAGGATTTGCAGGCCCTGATTGGGCAGACCGACCTCGTAGGTGTCGGGGTAGGTCAGCAGCCAGCTCACGATGCCGGAACCGTGGCGGGGGGTCTGGGCGCCGTCTTCGCATCCGATGTAGCGCGCGGGCTTCTGCACATGGGGCAGCAGATGCTCCAGACGCGGCCAGACGGATGCCATGCAACGAGACTATCGCTGGCCATTGGCCGACCGGTGAACCACTCGAGGGTGACGATCAACGCCTCACGTAGTCGAATCGGCGACGGTGAACACCCAGCACCAGACCGATCGCGGTCATCGACGTGATCATCGAGGATCCGCCGTAGGACAGAAACGGCAGCGGGATTCCGGTGACCGGCATGATTCCCGTGGTCATTCCCACGCTCTGGAAGATCTGGAACATCAGCATCGCCACGACCCCGATGCTCAGCAACCGATCGAAGGGGTCGGGAGCACGAACCGCGGTTCGCCATATGCGGAACACGATCAGCAGATAGAGCAGCAGGATCACCGCCGCGCCACGAAAGCCGAGTTCCTCCCCCGCCACCGAGAAGATGAAATCGGTCTGTTGCTTGGGTACGAGGTTGGAGCTGGTCTGGGTTCCCTGGAACAGTCCTTGGCCTGTCAACCCACCGTTGCCGATCGCCACCTGCGACTGCTTGGCGTTGTAGGCGTAGTCCGCCACTGACGGGTCGAGCTTGGCGAGCGCGGCGTCATCGAGAAGGAACACCGTGAGCCTGGCCTCCTGGTAGTTCGCCAGCACCGAAGACCTGAATATCCCGACCACCGCGGTCAGGGCGATGATCGCCAACAGGAAGATCACACGGGTGGGTACGTTGCTCACCACCACCACGGCCGCGATGATCGCCAGATAGACGAGTACCGTGCCGAGATCGGGCTGCTTGAGAATGAGTGCGATCGGCAACAGAGAGAGGCCGAGAGCAACCGTCAGACGCGTGGTGGTGATGGTGGTGACCGACAGGACCCGTGCCAATACCAGGATCAGAATGATCTTTCCGGGCTCCGACGGCTGGAAGGTGAACCCGGCCATCCTGAACCAGGCGCGCGCCCCCGACACCTTCACCCCGAGGACCAGCACGGCGACGAGCAGCGCCATGAGTCCGGCGTAGCCGGCGGGTATGAGTGCCCGGAGCCTGCGCACGTCGAACAGGGCGGCGACCACCGCCAGGATCCCGCCCAGCAGGGCGAAGAACATCTGGCGCTCGAGAAACGACCGGTCGGCGGGAATCATCACGTTGGCCGGACCGCGGGTGGCCGAGTAGACGAGCACGATCCCGATGGCGGTGACCGCCACCGTGGACAGGATCAGGATCGGATCGAGCACCAACCACCAAGGGTTGCGGTCCCGGGAGCCTCGTGGCGTCGACGACATCATGGTGCCGGCGTGCCCCCGTCGCCGGCCTGCCCTGCCGAGGCACGCGATGACACCAGATTCGCGTAGAACCGGTCGAGTTCGTCCTTGGTGCGAACGCGGGGAAGGCTGTTGGTGGCCACGGCATCGAGAGTCCGGGCCACCATCGGCGCGGCGACCGAGCCTCCGAAGCCGGCCTCCTCGAGCACCGCCACCATCACTATGTCGGGCACGTATCCGACGTTCACTCCCACGGCGGGGTCGTCGTTGGGACCGAACGCCACGAAAAGGGCCGTATCGGCCTTACCGGTCTTTTCCGATGTGCCGGTCTTGCCGGCGACCGGCCACGAATCGAGCGGGAAGGCCACCCCGAAGTTCGGGTCGTTGAAGGCCCGCCAGGCCGTCCCTTTGGGGTTTCCACGTCGAGGCACTCCGAGAAGTCCGTCGATTATCGGCTGCCTGACGCTGTCGGGTATGGCCAGGTCACGCACCACTCGCGGCACGAACTTGCGAATGATCGCTCCGTCCGGCGAGGTGATCTTGGAGACGATGTTGGGTTGGTGGAGCCGGCCACCGTTGGCGATCGTCGCATAGGCGTTGGCCAACTGGATCGGCGTCACGAGCATGCCGCCCTGTCCGATCGACAGGTTGATCGTGTCGCCCGCGTACCATTGTGATCCGTCGCGTATCGCCGCCCCGGCCGCGAACTGCGAGTCGAAATACTTCCGGTCGGGCACCACCCCGCTGCGTTCATAGGGCAGCTGAACACCGGTGTCGCTACCGAGTCCGAGTTCGCGGGCCGCGTGCTGGATCCCTTCGTCCTCGCCCTTGGGCAGCGGCCAGAAACCCTCCCCACCGATTCGGTAGAAGTAGGGGTCACTCGAAACCGTGAGCGCCTCGCGTAGGTCAACCTTGCGAACACCGACGAATGGGCTGCCGAAGCTGCACGTGCTCGACTCCGCGAGACAGTTCGGGTACCTGTAGCTTCCGGCGTCGGTGTAGAGGTCCCTGACGCCGATGAGCCCGTTGGGTCCGATCACGCCCCGGCTCAACGCCGCGTACGCGGTAATCGCCTTGAACGTCGACCCGGGCGGGTAGGCGCCCTGGATCGCCCGGTTCAGCACCGGGACGTGGTTGGCCTCCGAGGTGACCTCGTCGAACAGCTTCTTGGATATGCCGTTGACGAACTCTGCCGGGTCATAGGTCGGATACGAGGCCATGGCGAGAACGTCGCCATTGCGCGGATCGAGTGACACCGCGGCGCCGGCGGCGGCCACGAACGGCGGCTCACCGGCGGCTGGAACCTGCTTTCGGGCCTTCCTCAATTCGTCGGCCAACTGCTTCTCGGTAAGTGACTGGAGATCGATGTCGATCGTGAGCCACACATCGTTTCCGGGAATCGGTTGCGTGCTCAGGTTCGTGCGTTCGCGCACAACCCTGCGGCGAGAGTCGAGTTCGAGCCACTTCACCCCGGGCACACCGCGGAGTTCGTCCTCGAACGACTTCTCGACGCCGGTCTTGCCGATCTCGTCATTGGCCTGGTAGGTCTTGGCGTCAACGGCGGTGGCGTCGATTCTGGCGTTCGCCGTCTCGAGCTCCGACTCGGTGACGGGACCCACGTAGCCGAGCAGGTGAGCGGCCAGCGTGCCGTACGGATAGGTGCGGATCGTTCTTTGGACCACGCTGACCCCGGGAAACTCGTCGGGGCGTTCCCCGAGGAACACGAGCAGCGACGGGTTGACCCCGACCGCCACCGGAATCTCGTCGAATGGCCCGTACTGAGGGTCGTTGGTCGCCCGTTCGATCGAGGATGCCTTGGTGAGACGCCCGGACCGGCTGATGGCCTCGGCCAACCGCACGAACATCTCCGACCGGGCGCTGCCCGACAGCGACTCCTGAAGCTTCTGTCGGTCGATGGTGACGACCTGCACAATTCGATTGTCGACTATCACCCGGCCGTTGCGGTCGAGAATCCGACCTCGTGGGGCCTGTTCATAGACCGGCTGCAACACGTTGCCCAGCGCCTCGGCCTGCAGCGACTCACTCTCGAGGGCCTGCAGATACCAGAGGCGCGCGAACAGGGCCCCGAAGAGCGTGAGCCCGACGAAGGCCAACATCCGCAATCGGAGTTGCCTGGAGTCCTCGTCCACGGTCATCCGGCTCGGCCAGACATCGACGAAGAGTTAACCACGGGCCATGGGAAAGCCGGCCGCGCCCGAAGACGCGCCACGCGGAGCGGCCATCGCCCACTTGACCAGGGGAGCAGCCGCGAACGACAGCACACCGTTGAAAATGCCGCTCACCACCGCCACCTTCAGCATCCGGGTGTCGATCAGACCACGCTCGCCCAGGATCTCATTGGCGAGCGCATACGACACGACGATAGCCATTGTCGACGCCACCACCACCGCAGCGAGCTGGGCGCGTGAGTCACGGAACAGGCCCGCCTCGACGGATCCGATGGCGTAGGCCGCGACCGCGAAGATGATGGACGAGACGCCCAGATGCGTGGGCAGGTAGACGTCCCACAGGAGGCCGGCCGCGAACGCCACCGCCGGCCCACGCTGGGGGCCGCCGTAGTATCCGGCCAGGATCGCCACCAGCGCGAGCATCTCGGGCGCTACGCCGAGGATCCTGACATCGACGAACACCGTGAGCTGCAACGAGATCGCTATCACGCACACCAGCGCCACACGCAAGGAAGTCATGGGGTCGACCCCCCGACGGTCGATGGGCTGTTCTGCGCGGGGTCGACCTCGATCGGCACCAACGTGCTGGGCACGACGGGAAGAAGCGGTACTTCGTCGGGTGCCACGTCGATCATGACCGACACGAAGCCGAGATCGGTCACGTCGTTCGACAGGTCCACGGTCACGACCATGGCGAGGCCGTCGGGTGTCGACACGTCGGCGACGGTGCCGATGGGGATCTCGGCCGGATACCTGCTGCCGGTGGCTGTGACCACCGCTGAGCCGATACGCGGAAGCAGGGTGGGATCGCCCCCCTCGGGCCAACCCGGACCTTGGTCGATCACGAACTGCTTGGGCCGGCCCGCCACTCCGTGCCCCAGCCCGACCCCGCCGGTCGAGACCATTCTCACGCCGACGATCAGCGATGGATCGCTCACCAGCTCGACCGTACTGGTCGTGCGGTCGACCCTGCTCAGCCGTCCGACGAAGCCGGCGCCGGTGACCACCGCCATGTCAGGCTTCAGGCCCGAACTCGATCCCTTGTCGATGGTCACCACACCGGTGTCGAAGTTGCCCACCTCACCCCTGAGAACCGTGGCTGCCACCGTGGGGATGTCACCTCCGAAACGGATGTCGACCGCCTGCTGAAGTCGGACGAACGCGGCCCGGTCGGCCTCCACCTGGATGGAGTCGCCCCTCAACTCATCGAGTTGTCGGCGCAGGTCGGCGTTCTCGGCCTCGACGCTGTCGTAGCGAAAGACCGCGTTCCACGCGTTGCCGATCGGTGACAGCACGGTGTCGACCAGCGACGTGACCGGCTGGATCACGTCACGCACACCGCTCTGAGCCGACTCGATCGGGCCGAAGCCACGGAAATCGAGGCTGAGAAGGGTGACGGCGGTCAGGAGTAACAACGCAAGACGGTATCTGGACCGCCCTGCGCGCCGGGCGGGCGGCATGACCAAACCGGACTAGAGCTCACCCGAGCTCAGAATCACGTCTCGTAGCGCCTCGAACTCCTCGAGGACCTGGCCGGCACCGATGGCAACCGCGTTGAGTGGATCGGCGGCAATGTGGATCGGCATGCCGGTCTCCTCGGCCAGCCGCTGGTCCATGCCTTTGAGAAGTGCCCCGCCACCGGCGATGGTGATACCACGCTCCATGATGTCGGCGGCCAGCTCGGGTGGGGTCTGATCAAGCGTCGACTTGACCGCATCACAGATTGCCGACACCGGCTCCTCGATCGCTTCACGTATTTCGGGTGTGCTTATGAGCACGGTGCGGGGAAGGCCGGTGACGAGATCTCGTCCGCGGATTTCGGCGCGCATCTCCTGGTCCAGCGGGCAGGCCGAGCCGAGTTGCATCTTGATCTCCTCGGCGGTGCGCTCCCCGAGGGCGAGACTGAATTCCTTCTTGACATACTGGATGATCGAGTCGTCGAGTTCATCGCCGCCAACCCGGGCTGATTGGCTGGCCACGACACCACCGAGTGAGATGACCGCCACCTCGGTCGTGCCACCACCGATGTCGACGATCATGTTGCCGGCCGGTTCCTGGATCTGGAGGCCGGCACCGATCGCCGCGGCCATCGGTTCTTCGATTATGTAGGCGGGTTTGCGAGCACCGGCGAACTCGGCCGCCTCCTGCACCGCCCGCTGCTCGACCCCGGTGATTCCGGACGGAACGGCGATGACCATGCGGGGCTTGGCCCACTTCCTTTGATGCACCCGCTGGATGAAGTGACGCATCATCTTCTCGCAGATCTCGAAGTCGGCGATGACGCCGTCCTTGAGCGGCCGTATGGCCTGGATGTTGGACGGCGTGCGTCCGATCATCCGCTTCGCGTCGGAACCGACGGCAAGCGCCTTACCGGTGGTGGTGTTGATGGCGACCACCGACGGCTCGTTGAGAACAATGCCCTCGCCGCGCACGTAGACCAAGGTGTTGGCGGTGCCGAGGTCGACAGCCATGTCGCGCCCGACCACGGCTCCGAAACTGCTCAGAAGTGATTCTGCAAACATGATCGAGGGCCTCGCAGCCGGGAGTGGGAGCCAAGGAGGCGTAGACACGGCGGACCATTGGCCCGTCTCCGAAACACCTGCCGCAGGGAGTCTAGGCGCGTACGGTCACCGGATTGCAACACATGGACGACGTGGGGCGATACGGCCGGGTCGTGCCGGCCACGACTCCGGGCGGTGTTCCTGATCGGGTCGGTCTCAGCCCTCGGCTGGGGTGCCGGGGAAGAAGATCCCGATCTCGCGGGCAGCCGACTCGAACGAGTCGGAGCCGTGAACGAGGTTTTCGGTGAACAGCGTACCGAGATCGCCGCGAATCGTGCCCGGAGCGGCTTCGAGTGGATTGGTCGCCCCCATCATCTGGCGCACGACCCTCCATGTGTCGGCCGGACCCTCGACCACACAGACCATGGCAGGGCCACGCCCCATGAACTCGACGAGGCTGTCGTAGAAGCCCTTGCCGACGTGCTCGGCGTAGTGCCTTTCGAGCGTGACGGAGTCGAGGGTACGCAGGTCGGCACGCACCAGTTTCAGGCCCTTGGTCTCGAGTCGCCCGATGATCTCTCCGACGAGTCGTCGTTCTACCGAATCGGGCTTGCAGATGACGAGCGTTCTGTCCATCGCGCCGAGGTTACCGGCTGCTCCGCCTGGTGCTCACGGCTCGTAGAGAGTGTAGGTGGAACCACCTGGGTCATAGGTCGTGCCACTCTTGGTCACGGAGAGAATCTTGACCGTGACGTTGAAGTCATCTTCGCTGAGCCAGCGCCAGGCGAAGGCAACCCTTCCCCAGGAATTGGTCGATCCCGTGGCGGTCCCGATCGCGCCATCGGCAAGTGTGAACCGAACCTTGATATTCGCGTTGGCGAGGGGGTCTCCGGAGCTGTCCTTCAGCTTGAACTTGATCTTCGCGTGGTAGTAGCCCTTCCACTTGTAGCTCTTGTCCTTGGCCGTGACCGTCAGTGACTCTCCTCCGGAGGGCGCCGCCGTGGTCGTCGGTGGAGCCGCAGTGGTCGTGGTGGTCGGGGCCGCAGTCGTGGTCGTCGTCGGGGCCGCAGTCGTGGTCGTCGTCGGGGCCGCAGTCGTGGTCGTGGTCGAGGTCGTGGTGGGAGCGGCAGTTGTAGTTGTGGTGGTCGAGGTGGTCGTGGTGGTGGCCATACCGCCGGCCGACGTCGTCGTGGTCACATCGAAGACCGCCAGGTCGGGTTGACCGATGTCGTCGGCCGTCGTCTTGTAGTTGCTGCCGATCGACGTGTCGAGGGCGCCCATGCTCGACAGCGAGCCGACTACGACCGCGCCGATGATGAGCGCGTATTCGATGATGGTGACCCCGCGGTCACCCGAATTCAGACTGCGGCGAGCCAGCCTCGCGATGAATCTCACCCCATGGTCATCGGCATGACGAACGTTGTTGGTTCATGGGTCGATCGGCTCAATTGGTGGTGAGGTGAGTCCTCGCCTCACCCACAACCGTGTGTGAGCCGACGACCAGCACCATCATTTCCGGACCGGCCAGAGCCAGTGCACGATCGACCGCCTCGTCGACGTTGACCACAACCTCCACCGCCGCTCCGGCCGACCGAGCGGCCTCGGCGATCTCGTGAGCCGGCAGGCCACGCCGAGAACGAGCCGAACAAGCAATGACGAGGTCGGCGTCGGCGACGGCGAGCGCCTCACACACCGCCCGAGGATCGCGTCCGTCGAGCAATCCGACGACGATGATCCTGCGGCTGTCGCCGAACGTCTCATCGACCGCCTCGGCCAACGACTCGGCGCCCGCCGGGTTGTGAGCGACATCGAGAACCACCAGCGGGGAGCGGCCGACTATCTCCATGCGGCCGGGTGCCGCCACCGACTCGAAGGCCTCACTCACGACATCATCGGGCAGCAGGTCGTCGAAGAACTCCTCGACCGCGGTGACGGCGAGAACGGCGTTCTCGCTCTGGTGGCGACCGTGCAGGGCGAGGAACACCTCCGCGTATCGCCCCCTCGATGTCCACAGGTCGACCATCCGACCCCCGACCGCGAGGTCACTGTCGATCACGTCGAAGTCGATCCCGCGCTCCAGAATGGATGCGGGGCCCTCATCCTTGAAAACCACCGCGACGTCCGGGTCGGTCTCTCCGAGAACGAGAACCGAGCCCGGCTCGATGATTCCCGCCTTTTCCTGGGCTATGGCCCGACGCCAGTCTCCGAGTCCGTCGGTGTGGTCGAGTTCGACGTTGGTGACGACCGCGATCTTCCCATGGGCCACGTTCGTGGCATCGAATCGACCCAACATCCCCACCTCGAGCACCGCCACGTCGACCGCCTCGTTGGCGAACCCGGCGAAGGCCGCGGCCGTCATCGTCTCGAACCAGGTGAGGTGGGTTCCCTCCGTCGATTCGGCCGCTGCTGCCACCCCGGTGATCGCCGCCGCGAGATCCTCGTCGGATATCGACTCGCCACCAACCCGGATTCGTTCGTTGATGGACTGGAGATGAGGACTCGTGTAGGTGCCGACCCGCAGACCCATGGCGCCGAGCAGTGACCCGATCATGGCGACGGTGGACCCCTTGCCGTTGGTGCCGGTGACGTGAATGACCGGAAACGAATCCTGGGGATCGGCGAGTAAGGCCATCACCGAACGCATGTTGTCGAGAGAAAGACCCTCGATTCGGCCGGCCCGCGGTATCACCTCGTAGTTGGTGAGGGCGTGGAGATGGTCGAGGGCCTCGCGATGATCCACTGGTTGGAACCCAAGGTTGTCAGCTGGCGCGACGCTCGTCGACGTCGTCGCGGGCGATCAGCTCGGGCCTGACACCTTCGAGCACCGAATCGGCGTCAACCCTTACCTTGGCCAGGTCGTCGCGGCCTGGCATCTCGAACATCACGTCGAGCAGGACCGATTCGATGATGGCACGCAGGCCGCGGGCGCCAGTGGCCCGTTTGATGGCCAGGTCGGCGATGGCATGAAGCGCCTCTTGGGTGAACTCGAGTTCGATGTCCTCGAAATCGAACATCTTGGCGTATTGCTTGACCAGGGCATTGCGAGGCGCAGTGAGAATCTCGACCAGAGCGTCGTGCCCGAGGCTGCTGACGGCACCCACCACGGGAAGCCGACCCACGAACTCGGGGATCAGACCGAATCGGGTCAGGTCCTCGGGTAGCACCTCGCTGAAGATCGCGCCGAGATCCTTGTCCTCCGGCTTGCGGATGTCGGCTCCGAAACCGACGCCGCGGCTCCCCACCCGGTCCTCCACGATCTTCTCGATACCGGCGAATGCTCCCCCGCAAATGAAGAGGACGTTGGTGGTGTCGATCTGGATGAACTCCTGGTGGGGGTGCTTGCGTCCGCCCTGCGGTGGCACCGCTGCCGTGGTGCCCTCGAGGATCTTCAGGAGTGCCTGCTGCACTCCCTCACCGGAGACGTCGCGTGTGATCGACGGGTTTTCGCTCTTGCGCGCGACCTTGTCGATCTCGTCGATGTAGATGATGCCCGTCTCGGCCTTGGCGATGTCGTAGTCGGCGGACTGGATCAGCTTCAGGAGAATGTTCTCCACGTCCTCTCCGACGTAGCCCGCCTCGGTGAGGGCCGTGGCGTCGGCTATGGCGAACGGCACGTTGAGCATCCGGGCCAACGTCTGGGCCATGAGCGTCTTGCCGCAGCCGGTCGGACCGATCAACAAGATGTTCGACTTGGACAGTTCGACGTCGCCATCGATGGTGGTGCCGAGCTGAACCCGCTTGTAGTGGTTGTAGACGGCGACGGACAGGATCCGCTTGGCGTTGTCCTGGCCGACTATGTAGTCGTCGAGGAACTCGTAGATCTCACGGGGGGCCGGCAAGTCGCCGAGGGTCGGCTCGGTTGTGTCGGCCAGCTCCTCTTCGATGATCTCGTTGCAGAGATCGATGCACTCGTCGCAGATGTAGACCCCGGGGCCCGCGATCAACTTCTTGACCTGCTTTTGCGACTTGCCGCAGAACGAGCACTTCAGAAGCTCTCCACCTTCGCCGAACTTGGCCACCCGGTGTCCCCCTCCTGCTAGCCGATTGCTTTGATCGGGCCGCTGTTGTCAACCAGACTACGGCCTTCGATCACCTCATCGATGATGCCGTACTCCTTGGCCTCTGCCGCGGTCATGACGAAGTCGCGATCCGTGTCGGCGGCGAGTTTCTCGACCGTCTGCCCCGTGTGGAGAGCCAGGACCTCTTCGAGAGAGGTCTTGAGGCGCGAGATCTCGGCCGCGATCAACTCGATGTCGCTGGCCTGGCCCTGAGCCCCCGCGTAGGGCTGATGGATGAGGATGCGGGCGTGGGGCAGGGCCAGTCGCTTGCCGGGGGTGCCGGCGGCGAGCAGGACCGCGGCCGCCGATGCCGCCTGCCCGAAGCAGATGGTCGTGATATCGGGCTTGACGTAGGACATCGTGTCGTAGATGGCAAACAGAGAGTTGATGTCGCCACCGGGACTGTTGATGTAGAGGTTGATGTCCTTGTCGGGGTTTTCCGACTCGAGGTGGAGCAACTGGGCGCAGATCAGGTTGGCGATCGTGTCGTCGATCGGTGTGCCGATGAAGATGATGTTTTCCTTCAGCAACCGGCTGTAGAGATCGTACGCGCGCTCCCCACGGTTGGTCTGCTCGACGACCGTCGGGACCAGATAGTTGCGGGGGTTGATGTCCATCTACTCGTCGTCCTCTGCGGGCTGATCTTCGGTGGAGTCTTCTCCGGGACCACCGACGCTATCCCCATCGGCGTCGGTAGTAGGGAATTCCAGTTCAGATCGCTTGATTGTCGTGCCTTCATCGTCGACGAGCTCGACATTTTCGGTCAACCATTCGAGGGCCCGCTGTCTGGCGAGGTCGGATCGCAGGGAGGAGATCTGACCGACCTTGGTGAGTCTTGCCTCGAGGTCGGCTGCGTTCTGCCCAGCTTCGGCCGCCATCTTGGCAATGGACTCCGACACGGATGCGTCGTCGGGAACCAGGTCCTCGGCGGCGGCGACGAACCGGAGGGCCAGGTCGACCCTGACCGCCTGTTCGGCCGGTTCACGGAACTGCTCGGCCAACGTCTCGGCCGTGAGCCCGATGCTCGACATGTACTGGGCCACGTCGGCACCCTGCTGTTGGAGCCGGCCGACGAAGTCCTGGATGCGGACGTTGATCTCACCCTCGATCATCGCTTCGGGAATGTCCTCGATGACCAGGCCGGCCAGCGCCTCGGCCGTGTTCTGCTGCACCGCCATGCGGGCCTGGGCGATCTTCATCGCGGTGAGCCTGGTGACCAGATCGGCACGCAGGTCGTCGACGGTGTCGAACTCACTCGCCTCCGATGCCCAATCATCGTCGAGTTCGGGAAGCACGGCCTCCTTCACCTCTTTGACGGTGATCGAGAAGTGGAGCGGCTCATCCTCGTCGGCGTCGGGATGGTCGGCGTCGAATTCGACCTCATCGCCGGCGGACGCGCCTCGAAGTTGGTCGTCGATCTCCGCCACGACCGCGCCGCTTCCGACCTCGTAGTCGTAGTCGGTGGTGGTGAGGCCGGGAACCTCTTCGCCATCCTGGGTGCCGGCGATGTCGATGGTGACATGGTCGCCGTCGGCGGCCGGGCGATCGACCGGCTCGAGTTCGGCGTACTGGCCGCGCATGACGTCGATCTGCTGATCGACTTCTTCCTCGGACGGGGTCGGCTTGGGGATCTCGACCCGAAGGCCGTCGTAACCCGCGGCGTTGATCAGGGGTCGGATCTGCACGACGGCATCGAAGGCGACCGACCCGGACTCCTCCCCGGAGGTGATTTCGATCTCGGGCGAGGCGATGACATCGACGTCGTGTTCGACCACGGCTTGGGCGTAGTAGTCGGGCAGCGCCTCACGCAGGGCCTCTTCCCGCCCGACCCGGTGGCCGAGTCTGGCCTCCAGGATCCGGCGTGGCGCCTTGCCTGGACGGAAGCCCGGCAGTCTCACCTCACGTGCGATGCGCTTGAACGCGGCATCGACAGCCGTGTCGAACTCCGATTCGTCGACCTGGACCGACACCTTCACACGATTGTCTTCGAGGGTTTCGACGTTGCTCTTCACGAGGCGGGAGTCTACGGGGCGCTCCGCCGTACCCGCCGTGACCTGGCATCAAACACGCTCGGATCGCTCGGCGTCGTCGCCGGTGTCGGCCGCTACCCTGTGCGCACCCGCGGGTGTAGTTCAACGGTAGAACCTCAGCCTTCCAAGCTGATGATGCGGTTTCGATTACCGTCACCCGCTC
>QIIW01000055.1 GCA_003231645.1 Acidimicrobiia bacterium
CCACCAGCAGCGACTGCGCCCGCGCCGACAACAACGGCGACACCACCACCGACCTTGGCCCCGGGCGTGAAAGCAGCGGTAGATCAGATGCGGGCCGAAGCCGACCGTAACGCTGCGGCGGGCAAGAACGAGGCGGCCCGCCAGCTGAGGGCCGATGCCGACTCGCTCGAACAGCGGGCACTGTCCGGCACCCTGAAGACGCCCTCGGCGGCGGAAATACTCGCTCTGCTCGACGCCGGCCGGGCCACAGCCCAATCACCGCGGTTCGATCCAGAGGGTCGGGAGTTGTGCGAGGGACCACTTGTCCCGAACGAGATTGCGCTCACCGGCTGGTGTTACATCTACCCGGATGAGGCGCGCGGAGTTGCCGACATCATCGCCGTGGGTCCATCGGAGGTAATGGTCATAGGGATCGGCAGCCCGCCGTCGCCGGCGTTGGATGCTGCCATGGCCAAGGGTCTCGACATGGTCCTGTCCGACCCGTCCAGGGCAAAGGAGGCGGTGGCGCTCGTCGATGCGGCACGTGCCGCCGGCCCGAACGCCGGTGGCATGCGCAGGCGTATTGTCGCCAGATTCGACCCGGCGATCGACGTAGCTTCCGCCACCATCTCCACTCATCGTCAAGGCGACGGGTACGTGCTTGTCGTTGACGACCGCAGCATCGACATATCTCCGACTTGGCCATGACAGTGTCCCCTCTCTCCTGAGCCAAGCTCCGGAGATTGTGAGCCGGCGCGTCATCGTGGGGTGAGGGGCGGCTGGGGGTCCCCGGTGGGGACAGGAGGCCCCGTCGGAATCGGTGATTGCCACACCGCCGATTCGGAGGCGAGGCCTCGATGGTTCCTGACATTGTGCGGGTGCGGCAATTGCGACGAACGCCACCTCGAAACCCACCGCGAGGAAACCCACCGCGAGTTTCGGAGGCGGCCTGCCGGCGCGACCTTTCCCGTGGCCGGCCCTCAGACCGGATGAAGACCTTCGAGGATCACGACCCCCAGACGCTCGAGTCGATCGGCGGTGTCACGGTTGAAACGCCGATGACGCCCGTGGGGATCGTCGATCTCGTCGGGCCCGGTTCCCAACAGGTCGGAGCGGACGCGGCCGGCCGCCACCCGATCGATGATCGACCTCGGGTCGTCGCCGCGCTCCGGCGACGGTTCGAGATGTCCGAGCGCGGCGGCGAAACCCCCGACCGTGTGGATTCGCGGGGCAGCATCGGGATGGGCGAGAACGAGTTCACGTGCGTGGGAACGCTCCATGGTGAGCACCAGATCGGAACGCTCCACCGGCTCCCCGTCGAAGAGAAAACCGGCAGATATTGGCGCGGCAGACGGCCAGAATCCGGAGCGGATCAGAAGTCATCCTTGATCAATCCGGCGAAGATTGGCCCGGTAGTCGTGACCTCGGGCCACGTAGGTCCGGGCGTTGTCATCGTTGTCGCCCTCGGCCAGAGCATCGGTACGGATCTTCGCCGGTACGCCCAGCGCCATGGCACATCTGGGTACTTCGACACCGCCGGGCACCAACGCCGCGCCGCCGACGAGTGCGTGCGACCTGATCACGGCGTCGTGCAGGACGATCGAACCCGACCCTATGAGGGCGTGGTCCTCGATGCGGCAGCCCTCGAGGTGGGCAAGATGACCGATGGTGCACCAGTCGCCGACGACCGTGGGGCACTCCTCGGTGCAGTGGATGACAGCGCCGTCCTGAACCGATGTGAACGCCCCGATACTGATCAGGTTCTCGTCTCCGCGGAGCACCGCGTTCGGCCACACGCTCGACTGTTCGCCGATCACGACGTTTCCGATGATCGTGGCCTCGGGGCTCACCCAGGCGGTGGGGTGTATCCGAGGAACCTGGTCGCCGAGCGCGTAGATCGCCATGGTTCAGAACTCCTCGTAGCGGCCGTAGCCGCCCTTGAAGAACAGCAGGGGGCCGTGGTCGGCATCGACATCGAGTTCCCGTACCAGTCCGACGACGATGTCGTGGTCGCCGCCGTCGTACACGGCGTGGATCTCGCAGTCGATCCAGGCGATCGCTCCATCAATCACGGGTGAGCCGGTCGACGCCGATCTCCACTCGATGCCGGCGTACTTGTCGAGATCCTGGCCGGCGAACACGCCGCACAGATCCAACTGGTGATGACCGAGGATGTTCACACAAAAACTCCCGCTGTTCCTGATTCGCTGCCAGGTGGACGATGTCCTGGCCGGGCAGAACATGACCAGTGGCGGGTCGAGCGAGACACTCGAGAACGACCCGACGGCCATGCCGACCGGTCCGGCGTCATCGACCGCCGAGACCACCGCGACGCCGGTCGGGAAGTGGCCGAGCACGCGCCTGAACTCGTTGCCGTCGATGGTCATCGTCCTGGTCCCCCTCTGCTCGCGGGCCGTACGGTATCGGACCGACCGAGAGGTACGGAACGGCCGGCGTCAGATCCCGGGACTGACCACCAGCTTCATCCCCTCGGCCGCGGTGAGCACCGATTCGATTCCCCGGGAGTGGGCCCGGTCGGTGATATCGGAACGCATCCGGTCGAGCATGTCGTCATCGTGGGCCGGGTCGTGGTGAAACAGGACGAGTGTGCGGGCCCGACTCTGAGCCGCCACCTCGACCGCATAGTCGATGGTGCAATGCCCCCAGTCGGACCTCGGGCCGAACTCGGCGGGCACGAACTGGGCGTCGTGTATCAGCACGTCGACATCGGCGCACAGATCGAGCACCGCCGGGTCGACGTGAGAAGGATCGTCGACCGGCTCCTGGTGATCGGGTACGTAGGCGACCGACACCCCGCCGAGACCGACGCGGTAGCCGTAGGTGAGCCCGGTGTGGGGCACCACGGCCGATCTGACCGTGGCCTCACCGATCGTGAACTCGGTGCCGTCGTCGTCGTGGAACTCGATGGTCGAGGCAAGATCGTCGAAATGGATCGGAAAGAACGGCGGAGCCATGAAGCGGTCGAACGCCGCACCCATCGTCTCGTCGATGTGTCCGGGCCCGTAGATGTGCATGGTGGTGTCGGGGCGATGAAGCGGAAGGAAGAACGGCACTCCCTGGATGTGGTCCCAGTGCATGTGGCTCACGAGGGCGTGAATCTCGAGATTGGATTCGTCGGCGAGGTCGCAGCCCCACAGCCGCAACCCGGTGCCGAGATCGAAGACGATCGGCACGTGCCCGGCGCTGTGGAGCGAGACACAGCTCGTGTTGCCGCCGTATCGGAACAGGGCGGGACTACTGCACGGGGTGGAACCACGAACGCCGTGAAACGACAAGAAAACGGGCTCTCGTGGTGTTTCCCCCATGGCCGGCGAAGATACCGCGCCGTCGGTCGGTCGTCGATAGCACTGTGACCGATATCTCACACCGATCACCGACGACCCGTACTGTGACACAGGCCGGATCGGCGTTCCGCGTCGCCCCTCGCGCTGTGGAAGAGTGGGGGCATGCCCGACGCGCAATCCCCCGCGACCACCGCTCCCGCGCTTCCCGATGGCTTGGTGGCCGTGGTCAAGCGTGACTGCGCCACCTGTGTTCTCATCGCTCCGGTACTGGCCGATCTCGCCGACCGGGCCGGGCTCACCGTCGTCACCCAGGACGACCCGGAGTTTCCCGCCACCGCCGATTGGGTCATGCACGACTCCGACCTCGCGATCTCCTGGCACCATGACATCGAGACCGTACCGACCGTGTTGTCGGTGACCGACGGTCGCCCCACCGACAGGATCGTGGGCTGGAACCGCAGCGAGTGGGAATCGTTCACCGGCACCGACCACCTCGGCCCCGGGCTACCCGATTGGCGGCCCGGGTGCGGCTCACTCAGTGTCGACCCCACCCTCACCGACGAACTCGCCGTGAGGTTCTCCGGATCGGTCTTGAAGAGTCGACGGGTCGAGATCGCCTCTCTCGAGGACGACTGGGACGCGATGCACGATCGCGGCTGGAGCGACGGCATGCCGCTCGTTCCTCCCACCGAGGCCCGCGTCCTGCGGATGCTGGAGGGCACGACCCGCCCAGCCGACGATCTCGTGGCCGTGGTGCCACCGGACCTCGTCGAGTGCACGGTCGAGAAGGTCGCGGTCAACGCGGTGATGGCCGGCTGCCGACCCGAATACCTCCCGGTGGTGATCGCGGCCCTCGAAGCAGCATGCACCGACGAATTCAACATGCACGGCCTGCTCGCCACCACCATGCCGGTCGGTCCGGTGCTGATCGTCAACGGGCCGATTCGCGAACGCATCGCAATGAACTCCGGCATCAACGTCCTCGGGCCGGGCAACCGCGCCAACAGCACCATCGGGCGGGCGCTGCAACTCGTCATCCGCAATGTCGGCGGCGGACGGCCCGGTGGTGTCGACCGTGCCACCCACGGCAGCCCGGCCAAGTACGGCTTGTGCTTCCCCGAGGACGAAGAAGGATCTCCGTGGGATTCGCTGGCCGAGAGCCGCGGCTTCGTCGACGGGCAGTCGACGGTGACCCTGTTTCCCGGTGAGAGCCCCCGCATCCTCGTCGACCAGATGTCGCGCCGGCCCGAATCGCTCACCAGACACCTCGCCCTCGCGCTGAGAGCCAACATCAGTCCCAAGTTGGCCATGATGTTCGACTCCATGCTGGTGCTCTCACCGGAGCACATGTCGCGATACCGCGACGCCGGCTGGGACCGCGCCCGATTCCTCGATGAGATCGGCGATCTGCTGACGCTCCCGGGCGAAGAGTTGATACGCGGCGCCGGGGGCATCGAAGAGGGGATCCCGGCCGCGCTGGCCGATGGCCCCATACCCAAATTCAGACCCGGAGGCCTGCTCGTCGTCCACGCCGGAGGCGGGGCCGGGCTATTCTCGTCGATAATCGCCGGATGGGTGAACGGTTCCATGGGCACCGACCCGGTTACCAGGGAGATCACGCCATGACAACGGTCCTCGATCCAACCGGAGAACTCACGCCCCAAGTTCGCGAGCGGGTGCCGCGGCCCGAGTCTCTTCGGGGTCTCACCGTGGGGCTGCTCGACATCTCCAAGCCGCGGGGCGACGTGTTTCTCAATCGGGTCGAGGCCAAGCTTCTCGATCTCGGCGCCAACGTCAACCGTTACCGCAAGCCCACGTTCGCCAAGCCGGCGCCGGTCGACCTGCGTCACGAGATCGCAACTCAGTGCGACGCGGTGATCGAGGCCCTGGCCGATTGAGGTTCGTGTACGACGTGCAGTGTGCACGACATCAACGATCTGGAACGTAGGGGCATACCGGGGGTCTTCGCGGCCACGGTGCAGTTCCGCGACGCCGCCGAGGCCCAGAGCACCACTCTGGGCCTCGATGTGGCCAGAGTCCTCACCCCCCACCCGATCCAGGACCGCACCGACGAGGAGATGGTCGCCATCGCCGACCAGGCGATCGACGGGCTGATTGGTGCTCTGACCGGCCCATCCTGATGGGTCGTCGGGATCAATTGCGTCAAGCAGTCGTGCCCACCTGTCCGTAGAGACCGCATACCCCGACCGCCGGGTCCTAGGTCAACGCACAGCCGGAGCACAATGAAGCAAAGAGAGGTGAGCGATCTCGAGTTCGGGCTGTGGCGTCTGTTCCTCAGGTCCCGACTCTTCGGCATGGTTCTTCTCGCATCTATCGTCTTCGTGCCGTGGATCGGCATCGACCGGCGGGTCGGCTGGCTGACCCTCCTGGTTGGAGTGCCCTTCAACCAGGTGGAGCACACCTTTCTCATCCGGACCCGAAGGGTTCCATGGATAACGCCGGCGGTGGACGCGATACTGCTGGCCCTCGCCATAAGCATCGATCCGACCATCGCGCCGGTCGCCGGTCTCTTCTTGATGGCGTCCAACAGCCAAGCCGCGATGGTGGGCTGGAAACCCACGATCCTGTCGGGCCTCATCGGCCTCCCGTTCGTGTCGATGGCCCTCGTGCGATATGCACCCGACAACGCGGCGGTCCTCATAATCGCCTACGTCATCACGTCCACCTTGGTGACGGTATTCGTGTCGATCATCGCCGAGTCGGAGCGGCGCGAGCGGCGCGATCGCGACCAGATGCTCCACGGCCTCGATGCGATCGTCTGGCAGGCCCATCCGTACCCGTTCGTGCAGGCGGATCTACAGGGGCGAACGCTCGACATCATCGGTCTCCCGGCAGATCGACTTTCGACTCCCGGAGCCTGGCTCTCACGTCTCCCATCCACGGACCGGACGAGGGTCACCGCCATGTCCCGAGCCGCCATCGACGGCGGCCGGGACCACGAGCTGAACTATCGGATCGTCAATTCGTCGGGAGAAATCCGTCACGTTCGCGACCGCGTGCGCGTCGAGACCGACGAGTCGGGCCGACCTGTCAGGTCGGCCGGCGTGATCCTCGACGTAACCGACCAAGTGCGCGTCGGGGAGACCAACCGAAGTCTCGCCGAGTTGGTCGAACGGGTTCCGGTCGGTCTCATCGTCGCCCGCCACGACGCGAACACCGACGATTTCACCACCGTGACCGTGAACCCGGCCTACGAGAAGCTGGTCGACCACAGCGCCGTCGACCTGGTCAACGCCTCGGTCCTCGAGGCCATCGACGGCCCCGGTCGCGACGAGATCGAGAAACTCATACGGCTCACGGCCGGCACCGGCGAAGGTGGCCGCATCGAGGAGGTGCCCGACCTCGTGTCCGGGGGCTCGAGGACGTTCGCGTTGGAGTCGTTCCCGATCTCGAGCGGGTTGGTGGGTGTGAGCCTCACCGACGTGAGCGACTCGGTGCAGGCATCACAGGCCATACGTTACCGAGCCCTGCACGACGGACTGACCGACCTGCCCAATCGTGCCCTGTTCGAGGATCGGCTGAAGCACGCGCTGGACGCCTCCGGGCGCTCGGGACGAACCGTCGCCCTTCTCATCGTCGACCTCAACCAGTTCAAGGACGTCAACGACACCTTCGGCCACGCTCATGGCGACCATCTGCTCATCCAGGTGTCCCGCCGCCTCAACGCCGCCCTCAGATCCTGTGACACCGTCGCCAGGCTCGGCGGCGACGAATTCGCTGTCCTGCTCAGCGACGAGGTCAGCCGACACAGCGCCGTCTCGGCTGCACAACGGATCATGGATTGTTTCGATACTCCCGTCGACCTGGCGGGCATGGCCGTGCGGTGTGGGGCCAGTATCGGCGTGGCATTCCACCCCGAGGACGCCGGCGAGTCGATGTCACTTCAGCAGCGCGCCGATGCCGCCATGTACATAGCCAAGGCGCGCGGCGGAGGTATCTCCATCTACGACCACGACCACGGGCATGAACACCACGACCGACTCGGGATCGTCGGTGACCTGAGCCGAGCCATCGACGACGAGCAGCTCGTCGTGCACTATCAGCCGCTCGTCAACCTTTGGACCGGACAGGTCGATCGAGTCGAGGCACTGGTCCGTTGGGATCACCCGGTGAGGGGTCTCATCGCTCCGGCCAACTTCATCGACGTGGCCGAGGTCTCCGGGGTCATCAGGCCGCTCACGAAATACGTGATACGTCGCGCCATCAACGACGTCAGCGACTTTCGCCGAGCCGGCCACGACATCGGGCTCGCGGTCAACATCTCGGTGCGCAACCTCTACGAGCCGTCATTCGTCAGCTCGGTGGAGGACAGCCTCACGGCGGCGCGTCTACCCGGCCGACACATGACGCTGGAGATCAGCGAAACCCAGGTGATGGACGACCCGATTCTCGCCCACGACGTTCTCGGACGACTGGGTGCCCTGGGGGTGAAGGGGTCGGTCGACGACTTCGGTACAGGGCATTCGTCGCTGTCGAACCTCCAGAGCCTGCCGGTGAGCGAAATCAAGATCGACCGGTCGTTCGTAATCGGGATGGCGGGGGGCGACATCGCCTCGGCGACGATCGTGAAATCGATCGTCGCCCTCGGCCACAACCTCGGTCTCGATGTCGTGGCCGAGGGAATCGAGACCAAGCCGGTTCTCGATCGGCTCTCGGCGTTCGAATGCGACCGAGCCCAGGGGTTCTACCTCGCCCATCCGATGACACGGGCGAATCTGTCGTCGTTCCTCGACAGCAGCCGGATAGCCACGGGTTCCTGACCCGCGATCCAACGACGGTTGGGCGACCGAGCCCACCGACGCCTACCTTCGTACGATGAGGCAGCTGCTGACCGATGACCAACTCGGTGCCGCCGTCCAGACCATGCAGACGATGGTCGACTCGGCTCTCGAATCGATATCCGATTCGCCGATCGACGACAACCAGGTCGTGGCCTACGACATCGCCCACGGCGCCGCGGTGGTCTCGGCGGCGCGGGCACTCCTGCCATACGCGCGGTACGGCGACCACGAACGCACGCTCTCGGTGGCCTTCGTGGCGGAGGCCGCCCATGATCTCGGGGCGAGGCTGGCCGGTCGCGAGAAGCTCTGGGGTATCGACCCGGTATTCGTCGGGGAGCTTTCGTCGGCCCTCGAGACAGGCCGTGATCCGGAGTTGCTCGGATCGCTGGCCGGCGGTTCCGCGACCCATCTCGACGCCGACTTCGAGTTGGTGGCCGAGACGTTCCGGCGTTTTGCCGACGATCGCCTGATGCCGCTGGCGGGAGAGATCCATCGTTCGAATACCGATGTGCCGGAGGAGCTGATCACCGAACTCGCCTCGCTCGGGGTGTTCGGGCTCTCGGTTCCTGCTGCCTACGGAGGTTTCGCCGAAGGGGACGAACACGACCATCTCGGCATGGTCGTGGCGACGGAGGAGCTATCGCGCGGCTCGCTGGGTGCCGGTGGTTCTCTCATCACCAGGCCCGAGATCCTCACCAGAGCCCTGGTGGCCGGCGGTACGGAAACCCAGAAGGCCGAGTGGCTGCCCAGGCTGGCCAGCGGCGAGTCGATGGTCGCCGTCGCGGTCACCGAGCCCGACCACGGCAGTGATGTCGCCGGTATTCGTTGTGCCGCGTCCCCGGCCCCCGACGGAGGATGGCTGATCAACGGCACCAAGACCTGGTGCACATTCGCGGGGCGGGCCGATGTGATGATGCTGCTGGCCCGTACCGACCCGTCCTCCGTCGATCATCGAGGGCTCAGCCTTTTCGTGGTCCCCAAGCCTCGCAGCAGCGGGCACTCGTTCGACCATCGACAGCACGGCGACGGCGGAGGCCGCATGCAGGGACGGGCCATCGACACGATCGGGTACCGAGGCATGCATTCGTACGAGGTGTCGTTCGTCGACTGGCGGGTCGCCGAGGACTCGCTGGTCGGAGGCCCCGACGGCATCGGCCGCGGCTTCTACCTGCAGATGGCCGGATTCGAGAACGGCCGCCTCCAGACGGCGGCCCGCGCCGTCGGGGTCATGCAGGCCGCCTTCGAGGCCGCATCGTCGTACGCCGCGCAGCGCACGGTCTTCGGACTCCCGATCGGCGACTACCAGTTGACGCAGGCCAAGCTGGGGCGGATGGCGGTCCTGGTGCAGGCATCACGCCAGTTCGCGCTTCACGTGGCCCGCCTGATGGGCACCGGAGACGACCGGGCCGGGGTCGAGGCGTCGATGGTGAAGGCCTACGCCTGCGAGGCGGCCGAATGGGTGACGCGCGAAGCCATGCAGATCCACGGCGGCATGGGATACGCCGAGGAGTACGACGTGTCGCGCTATTTCGTCGACGCGCGGGTGCTGTCGATCTTCGAGGGAACCGACGAGACGCTGTGTCTAAAGGTGATCATCCGTCGGCTGCTGGCGGAGCGGACGAAGTCGGGACGCTGATCCCGTCGTTGATGAACAGCCCGTCCTGCGGACCCAACCGCGACGACACGACGGCTTCGGTGCGGGCCGCCGACTTCGCCAGTTCATTCAGGGTGGCCCGGGGAAGGTCGTCCCGGGGCGCGGCGGGATTCGCGAGTCTGATCACGTAACCATTCTTGCGATCGACCCACGTCGGCACGTAGCTCACGGACGTGGCCTTGATGCTGCCGTCGGTGCTTTCGTGGAGATCGACCAGGACGATCATCCCGTCCTGGGTCGCCGCGGTCTGGCAACACGCCGCCGACTGGTTCGACAGGAAGTTGCCGAGGCCGTACACCACCCATTCGCCGCCGATCTTGTCGATCGGCTGGACGACGTGGGCGTGGGATCCGATGATCATATCGACCTGGTCGGAGGGCAGGATCTCGTGCAGCCATTCGTCCTGTTGGGCGTTCGGTGCCGAACGGTACTGCGTGCCCCAGTGGAGGCTCACGATCACGAACTCGGCACCGGCCTCTCGGGCCAGGCGGGCCTCCTCGATTATCTTCGTCGGGTCGATCAGATCGACGAGGTATTGCTTCGAGACCGGCAACTTGAACCCGTTGAGACCGTAGGTGGCCGAAATGTGGGCAATGGTGATTCCATTCACCTCATAGAGCACCGGAGCGAGATCGGCCTCGGGGCTGGTGGCCATCCCCGCCGCGGTGAGACCTACCTCGTCGAACACCTTGAGGGTGGAGGCGATGCCTGCTTCGCGCTGGTCGTAGGAATGGTTGCTGGCGGTGGAACAGCCGTCGTACCCGACCGCCTTGACCGCTTCGGCGTAGGCTCTCGGCCCGTTGAATACCGGAAAACTGCTGAGGTGGGTGTTGTCGAGCGCGAGTGGTGTCTCCATGTGACAGATCGCGAGGTCGGCGCCCGCGATGATCGGCTCCACTTCCCTGAACAGCGGTCGAAAATCCATCCCGTCGACCGAGTTTGCGTCAGCGGCTGCGATCACGGGGCGATGGGGCAACAGATCGCCGGTGAAGGCGATGGTCGCCGACCTGGGCGGAGGCAGCGTCGTGGTCGTCGTCGTCGAGGTGGTGGAAGAACTTGTCGTGGTGGAACTGGTCGGCGCGACCTGCGAGGCCGACGCCGTGGCGGGGCCGTCGGGAGAGTCGTTCTCGACCACCAGCCAGGCGAGCGCGCCACCGGCCACGAACACTGCCGCGAGGATCAGCGCCCGAACCCTCTTGAGGGTCATCGGAACAGCTCCGGCGCCACCGGGCAGTCGGTGGCCAGGATCGCCTCGGCGACGCGCCCCCGTCCCGACCGACCACAAACCGAGCCGACATTGGTGAAGGGCACGAACTCGATGTCGCGCCGCCACGGCTCATCGACCGTCGGGATCTCGAGCATCGCCTGCCACATGCGCACCGGCAGAAATCTTCCCACACCGGCCACCACCCACACGTCGATGCCGGCATCGGCGGCGACCGCGGCCGCCGCCCGCGAACCCGACCTGGCGTGAGCCCCGTCGGGTCCGGCGGCCTCGGCCTCGATCAACACCAGGTCACACGCTGCTGCTGCCGCGCCGACACCCCAGTCGGGAACATCGGTGCACAGGTAATCGAGACGTCGAAGCTCCTGGAGCAGGACAAACCCCTCACCGGCCGCTTCGACCACCATCACCTCGATGTCGGGCCGGCGCAACAGAGCGCGTCCGGCGTTGTCGGGAGATCCGATCACCAGCACCCGCGTGTCGGAGGGCAATGCTGCCGCGAGTTCAGCCGCCGTCGGGTCGGCGACGATGGCCTCGACCGCGTCGCGAGACTCCCGCACCGGATCGGCCCCGGTCAGCATGCGGGCGGCCAGCCACACCAGCGGACCGCAACCGGGTCGACGACGCAGGAGTTGGCGACACGCGGTGAGCAGCTCGGTGGGATCACCCGCGAACGCGGCGAGCGCACCCGCCGCCTCGCGCACCAACGGCTCAGCCGGCACGTCTCCGGCGCGGGCCACGTATCGGAGCCTCTCGATGGGGTGCACGCGTGGCAGCGTATCGATGCACTCCCGGCCAACGTACCTGATACGACCCGACCGGGCACCGCTGCGCCAGCTTGGCCGACCGTGGTAGCGCCATCGTCGGACATTCGACTGTCTCGCTCGTCGGCGAGACCCGCCCGCTCGCCGACTGGTTGACGACATTTCCTCTCGTGGCAGTGGTTCTCGATCCCTTCACCCACGAGAGCGCGTGGATTCTCGACGACGCCCGTCGTTTCCTCGGCACCTACGCCGACGAGTTCCTCACCTTCACCGATCCTGATCTCGAGGTGATCCGCGGCATCGGTATCGGAGCCACCCCGGCGTTCGCCCTGCTCAGGCACGACGGCACAATTTCGGCCAAGGCCGAGGGTTGGAGCCCGCAGTCGTGGCGCAAGGTCGCCGAGGCGATCGTGGCACTCACCCGGTGGAGCCGGCCCATGATTCCCGACGCAGGCGACCCGGCCGAGTTCACCGGACACCCCGTGGGGAGCTGATTCGCGAACATGGGTGGGGCGCGCCGGCCGGATAGGTTGACGCCATGCCCGAGTTCGCGTACTCCCCCCTGCTCCCCCTCGGTCCCGACGACACCGAATACCGGCTCGTCACCACCACCGGGGTATCCACGTTCGAGGTCGACGGCCGGACCTTCCTGAAGGTCGAGCCCGAGGCACTCACCCGGCTCACCGAGGAGGCGATGCACGACATCGCCCACTACCTTCGCACCGACCACCTGATCAAGCTCGCCAAGATCCTCGACGACCCCGAGGCATCCGGCAACGATCGCTTCGTGGCCACCGAACTCCTGCGCAACGCCATCATCGCCTCGGCCGGTGTGCTGCCAATGTGTCAGGACACCGGCACGGCGATCGTGATGGGTAAGAAAGGCGAGCAGGTCGTGACCTTCGCCGACGATGCCGAAGCCATCTCCCGCGGTGTCTACAACACCTACACATCGTCCAATTTGCGTTACTCGCAGGTCGCCCCGGTGTCGATGTTCGAGGAATACAACACCGCCAACAACCTGCCGGCCCAGATCGAGATCTACTCGACTCCGGGCGACAGCTACGAATTCCTGTTCGTGGCCAAGGGCGGCGGATCGGCCAACAAGACCTACCTGTTCCAGAAGACCAAGGCCCTTCTCAACGAGCAGTCCATGCTTGACTTTCTCGACGAGTCCCTGCGCTCGCTCGGCACCGCCGCCTGTCCGCCGTATCACCTTGCTCTCGTGGTCGGCGGAACCTCGGCGGAGTACAACCTCAAAACCGCCAAGTACGCGTCGGCCCACTACCTCGACTCGTTGCCCACCTCGGGCGACCGGGCCACCGGGCACGGATTCCGCGACCTCGAATGGGAGGATCGCATCCTGGAGCTCACCCGGGGTCTCGGGATCGGAGCCCAGTTCGGCGGCAAGTACTTCTGCCACGACGTTCGGGTGATTCGTCTCCCCCGCCACGGCGCCTCCAATCCGGTCGGCCTGGCCGTGAGCTGTTCGGCCGATCGCCAAGCCAGGGCGCGGATCACCGCCGCCGGGATCTTCCTCGAACAGCTCGAAACCGACCCGGCTCGGTTCCTTCCCGACGACACGGCCGACGATCTCTCCGACAAGGCGATTCACATCGATCTCAACCAACCGATGGAAGCGATCAGAAGCCGGCTGTCCCAGTACCCCGTGAAGACCAGGCTGTCTCTCACCGGCACGCTCGTGGTCGGCCGCGACATCGCCCACGCCAAGATCAAGGAACGCCTCGACGCCGGCGAGCCGATGCCCGAATATCTCCGCGACCATCCCATCTACTACGCGGGTCCGGCCAAGACCCCCGAGGGCTACACCTCGGGATCGTTCGGCCCCACCACCGCCGCCCGCATGGACCCCTACGTCGACCAGTTCCAAGCCGCCGGCGGATCGCTGGTGATGCTCGCCAAGGGCAACCGCTCCCGGCAGGTCACCGAGGCCTGCGCGACCCACGGCGGGTTCTATCTCGGTTCGATCGGTGGCCCCGCCGCCCGCCTGGCCAAGGACTCGATCCGCAGCGTCGAGGTGCTCGAATACCCCGAACTCGGCATGGAGGCGATCTGGAAGATCGAGGTCGTTAACTTCCCTGCGTTCATCATCATCGACGACAAGGGCAACGACTTCTATTCCGAGGTCTCGACCCCGGTGAAATTGCGGGGCTGACCGGCCGCCGGTTCTCGGAGAACGGTCCGGCCCGATATGTAATCCGTCCGATTGTATGACAACATACACATCGCATGCCCGACCTCTCCCCCAAAACACCGGCTGCCCCCCGCGTCACGCCCTCGTGGCACCGCTTCGAGATCGCCATCATCGCGACGGCCCGTGAGCTGAGGTCCGCGTTCGACGAGCGGCTGGCGGTGCTCGGACTCAACCTGTCACAGGCCTCACTGCTCGCCTACGTCACCGACTTCGGTTCGAGCACCCAGACCGAACTGGCCGAGATGGTCGGACTGGGACGGGCCGCCACCGGCACCATGATCGATCAACTCGAGCGGCGCGGTCTGCTGGAACGCCGTCCCGATCCCGACGACCGGCGGGTATGGCTGGTGGCCGCCACACCGGAGGGCGAACGGCTCGTCGAGGACTTCTATGACCTCGACCGCGGCCTACGGGCCGAGTTCCGCCGCGGCATCTCCCGCGAGGACCGACACCAGTTGGCCGATCTACTCGATCGACTCGGCACCAACATCGCCGAGTCCCGCGGTCGGCCCCGGCCGACCCTGCCCGAATCCGACAATCGTTGAATCCAGGAGAACATCCATGACCGAAGCAGTCATCGTCGATGCGGTACGCACACCGACCGGCAAACGCAACGGGAAACTCAAGGACTGGCACCCCGCCGACCTGGCCGCCCACGTACTCAAGGCTCTCGCCGAGAGAAACGACCTCGATCCGGCACTCGTCGACGACGTCATCACCGGTTGCGTGATGCAGGTCGGGCCACAGTCTCTCAACATCGGGCGCAACGCTGTTCTCGCCGCCGGTTGGCCCGAGTCGGTGCCGGCAACCACCGTCGACCGGCAGTGCGGATCGAGCCAGCAGGCGATCCACTTCGCCGCGCAGGGGGTGATGGCCGGCGCGTACGACGTGGTGATCGCCCTCGGAGTCGAGTCGATGACCCAGGTGCCGATGGGTGCCAGCGTGGTCGCCGACATGGGCTTTCCGTTTCCGCCGACGATGATCGACCGCTACGCCGACACCGGCCTGCCCCCGCAGGGAATCGGCGCCGACATGATCGCCGACGAGTGGGGCATCACCCGAGAGGATCTCGATGCCTTCAGTGCCGAAAGCCAGCGCCGGGCCGAGCAGGCCACCGTCGAAGGCCGCTTCGAGAACGAGGTCGTCCCGGTGCCGATCGAGGTCGACGGCCGGACCGAGATCATGACCAAGGACGAGGGTATTCGCCCCGGCACGACGGCCGAGATTCTCGCCGGCCTCAAGCCCGCCTTTCAGGAAGACGGGCGGATCACCGCCGGCAACTCATCACAGATAGCCGACGGCGCGGCCGCCCTGCTCATCATGAGCGCCGAGAAGGCCGCCGAACTCGGGCTCAAGCCACGGGCTCGTTTCCACTCCTTTGCCGTGGTGGGAACCGACCCCGTCACGATGTTGAAGGGGCCGATCCCGGCCACCGCCAAGGTGCTCGACAAGGGCGGTCTCACCGTCGACGACATCGACCTGTTCGAGGTCAACGAGGCGTTCTCGTCCGTCGTACTCGCCTGGCAGAAGGAGACCGGCGCCGATCTCGCCAAGGTCAACGTCAACGGCGGAGCGGTGGCGCTCGGGCACCCCCTCGGCTGCTCCGGCGCGAAGCTGATGACCACACTCGTCAACGAACTCGAACGAACCGGAGGCCGCTGGGGCCTCCAGGCCATCTGCGAGGGTGGCGGCATGGCCAACGCGACCATCATCGAAAGGATCGAATCCTGATGCCACGCATGAACCTCCAAGGCAGCTCATCAATCGTCACCGGCGGTGCCTCGGGAATCGGTGAAGCGAGCGCCCGTCAGCTCGCCGCCGCCGGTTCGCGGGTCGTCATCGCCGACCTCAACGAGGAGAAGGGCCGAGCCATCGCCTCCGAGCTCGGCGGCCTGTTCGTGAAGTGCGACGTGTCGTCGCCCGACGATGCCGACGCCGCGGTCGCCGCCGCCGCCGAGATGGGTCCACTGCGTGCACTCGTCAACTCGGCCGGCATCGGCTACGCCGGACGCACCATCGACCGCAACAACGTGCCGCTCGACCTCGACAAGTTCACGTTCGTCCTGAAGGTCAACCTGATCGGCACGTTCAACATGCTGAGCCGCTCTGCCGCCGTCATGGCCAGGACCGATCCCGTCGATGCCGATGGCAGCCGAGGGGCGATCGTCAACATGGCATCGGCGGCCGCATTCGACGGCCAGATCGGCCAATGCGCCTACTCGGCGTCGAAGGGCGGAGTGGTGGGTATGACCCTGCCGATCGCCCGCGACCTCAGCGCAGTGGGTGTGCGGGTCAATACCATCGCGCCCGGCCTCATCGACACGCCGATCTACGGTGTGGGCGAGGCTTCCGACGCCTTCAAGGCCCACCTCGGCCAGTCGGTGCTCTTCCCCAAGCGGCTCGGCACCGGCGAGGAGCTCGCTTTCGCTGTGATGGAATGCATCACCAACCCGTATCTCAACGCCGAAACCATCCGCCTCGACGGTGGTATCCGGATGCCACCCAAGTAGACGCACCTACCAGCAGGAGACCGAAATGACCGACGAAACCATCGAAGCGGCGGTGCTAACCGAACGCCGGGGCCGAGTCCTGGTGATAACCCTCAACCGGCCCGACCAGCGCAACGCCATCAACGGCGCTCTCTCGTCGCGGTTGTGGGCGGCGGTGCAGGATCTCAACACCGATCCCGGGCTCACCGCAGGGGTGCTCACCGGCAACGGCCGTGGATTCTGCTCCGGAATGGACCTCAAGGCCTTCGCTCGCGGCGAGGACATCGGACCCATGTTCGAGTTTGTGCGGGCCGGGGCCGAGAAGCCCCTGATCGGGGCGGTAGAGGGGTTCGCTCTGGCCGGCGGACTCGAGTTGGCGCTGTCGTGTGACCTTCTCGTGGCCGCCAAGGGCGCCAAGCTGGGGATACCCGAGGTGAAGGTGGGGCTGTTCGCGGCCGGAGGCGGAGTGATACGACTCCCCAGCCGGGTCGGCTACGGCAAGGCCATGGAAATGGCGATCACCGGCGATCCGATCTCGGCCGAGGACGGTGCCGGCTACGGTCTCGTCAGCCGGCTGGTCGAACCCGGCCAGGCCCTCGCCGCGGCGATCGATCTGGCCGAACGAATAGCACGAAACGCTCCGCTCGGGGTGGCTGCCTCCAAGCAGATCATCCGTTCGAGCGTCGGCGCCACCGAGGAAGAAATGTGGGAGGTGCAGGGTACGTTTCAGGCATCGGTGTTCACGTCCGACGATGCCAGAGAGGGTCCGGCGGCCTTCGCCGAGAAACGCGAGCCGAACTGGTCGGGGTCCTGAACACGGCCTCGACGGCCTGACCTGGTGCGCCCGCGGGTGCGGGTCAGGCCGCGAAGGCACCCATACGCTCGTACGTTCCACCGAGGATGTCGTCGGTCGGACCACCGAGCCAGTCGAGGGCCTCGGCGTAGATCGACCGCTCATCGACCAGCGTCGGCGCATCGCCCTCGACCAGGTTTTTCAAGTCGAGTTCACCGTGGACCTCCCAGCCGGCGACCGAGGGTCCGAGCAGGAACTGCACGCTGCCCTGTCCGTGGTCGGTGCCGCCCGAGCCATTTTCCCCGACCCGTCGACCGAACTCCGAAATTGTCATGAGCGTGACCCGATCGGCGTGACCGTCGGCTTCGACCTTCTCCATGAACCCGGCCATACCGATGGCGAGATCGTCGAGCAGGGCGCTCTGGCGCGCCAGTTGATTGCTGTGGGTGTCGAAGCCGCCGAGACCGATCGTGATCACCTGTGTCCCGATACCGAGGTCGATGATACGGGCGGCCACCTCGAAGGCCCCGGCCGTATCGGATCCGCCGGCACCGGCATCCGTAACGTCGAAGGCTCCCGTGAGCAGATCGACAGCGTCGACCGTCGACGGGATGGCCCGCTGGGCCGCCGCCAGAGTCAGATCGGTGGCAAGCGGCGACGCGGTGGCCAGGAACGCCGAGATCAGACCCTCGGTGTCGATTCCCTCGGGTGTCCGCAGCCGGAAGGCCTCGGCCGATTGGATCACGGTGGCGAGGCTCTTCTCGCCCACCAGCATCGGACTCCCACCAACCAGGGAGATGGCCCGCAGTGGATCGGGATCACCCTCCTGGGTCGCGTCGAGCCACCGCCCGAGCCAGCCGGTTCGAGAGGTCGCGCCCGAAACTCCCGACAGCCAGGCATCGGTCGAACGGAAGTGCGAGCGGCTCTGGAACGGGATACCGACCCCCTCGACCGCCGTCATGGACCCCAGGTTCCACCAGCGACTCAGCGGAGCGAGCGACGGATGCAGCGAGAAGTCGGTCTTGGAGAGCACCACCAGATCCTCCTCGGGGATGCCGATGATGGGCCGGGCATCGCGATAGGTGCCGCTCGACGGCACGAGGGTGTTGAGGCCGTCGTTGCCACCCGCCATCTGCACCACCACGAGCACCCGGTCGGCCTGGGGTACCGGGTCGGAAGGAGGCTCGGTGGTGGACGGCACGGTGGTGGTCGTGGCCGGTCGGGTCGTGGTGGGCGTAGGGCCCGATGACTGCTCCACGCTGTCGCGCAGCAGGGCCGCCCAGGCTCCGCCGCTCGCGGCTGCGACACCGGCGACACCACCGGCCGCTCCGAGAAACTTCCTTCTGCTCAGCATGTCGACTCCTGGACGATCGGTTTCGGCGGGTTGGTGGTCGTTCGGTGGGCCGGGAGGGCGGGGTCTAGGCGATCAGCATGTCGGGGGACGCCAGGGCGAGGGCCAAGCGACCGACACCGGGACGGCGACCCGATTGGCGTGACACGTCGCGCAGGGCATCGATCGTCGATCGACCGAATCCCCCGGGACGCAGCAGCAGATCGGCCAGATCATCCCATCGACCGTCGGCGGCCGCGGTCAGCACGGGAGCATCGTCGGGGGTCCGGGTGGCTATGACCCCGGCACTGCTGAACCGGGCCGCGGTCGACGATGACGACAGCCAGGCCGATGCCCCCGGATACCCACCCACGTTGGGAGGAAGACCGGGGACCTGACCCATGTTACGAAGCATCGCCACCACCATCCGGTCCTCGACCACGGCGCCGGTCGAACGCATGACCTGCACGATCCATGGAACCGGGGCCATCACGAGCGGGGTACCCTCGCCGGCCAGGCCGGCTTCGAGCACGGCCCGACCGAGGGGCGCGATTTCGAGCGAGGAGTCGGCGAACACCGATGCCATTTCATCGACGGTCGACGGCGACACCGATCCGAGGAAGTGCGATGCCATCTTCCCGGCGATACGCGTCGATACCGCCGGATGATCGAGGACCGTGTCGACCACCGTGTCGACATCGCGCACTCCGTCGACACCCAGCAGGGTCTGGGGCGTGGGGTCGTGACGTTGCGACACGAACCGCACATCCCAGCCGGCCCGGCGGCGAACCACATAACCGGTCAGAGCCACCGCGGCGGCCCGCACATCGTCCTCGGTGTAGTTGCCGATACCGAGGGTGTAGAGCTCCTGGAGCTCACGGCCGTAGTTCTCGTTGGGGGAACTTCCCGTGGAGGACGCTCCGTCGAGGAAAACCAGCATCGCGGCATCGACGGTGACGGCACGGATCATCTCCCGGAAGTTTCCCAGGGCCCGAGCCCGGAGCAGCTCCAGGTGCCCGAGCATCGCCGGCAGGTGGTTGACGACGGCCGCCGACACCGCGAAATGGCCGTGCCAGAACCATGCGAGCCCATTCTCGAACTGGCGAGACCCGGTGGAGAAGTGCGAGAGCCACATTGAGGTGGCCGCGAGGTTCTGCCTGGCCCGCTGATCGTTGGCGGGATCAGGGTCGGGTTCGAAGTCGGCCCATGGCGAAGCCGACGCCGACACCCCGGCCGAGTCGGGATCGGTCAGTCGATCGAGCACCGCCGACGTGCCCAAGGTGCTCAGGTCGTCGAGTTCACCGGGGTCGAGGCCCCATCCGGCCCGGCGGGCCAGCCATGCAATCTCTGATCTGGTGTCCACCAGGAGATCATCGACGCCCGGTGTGAGCAAAGTGTGATGCGATTGCCAACGAACCTCATCGGCGTGGGGGAATCAGAGCCGGTCGAGCGCGTCGGACAGGTCTCCGATGATGTCACCGTTCGACTCGATGCCGACACTGAGCCTGATGAGATCGTCGGGGACCTCGAGGGGCGAGCCGGCCGCCGATGCGTGGGTCATGGCACCGGGATGTTCGATGAGCGATTCGACCGCTCCCAGCGATTCGGCGAGGGTGAACACCTTCGTGGACGAGGCCAGACGCATCGCGGCTTCGCGGCCGCCGGCGAGTCGGAACGACACCATGCCGCCGAAGCCCGACATCTGCCGTTCGGCGACATCATGCCCGCGATGATCCTCAAGGCCCGGATACAGAACCCCGGAGACCTTGCTATGGCCGGTCAGCAAGTCGGCCACCGCCGCCGCGTTGCGGCAGTGACGGTCCATTCTCACCGGCAGTGTCTTCAGCCCCCGCAGCGTGAGGAAGTTGTCGAAGGGACTTCCGACCGCTCCGACCGCATTCTGGAGGTAGGCCAATCGGGCGGCGAGTTCGTCGTCGTCGAGGGCCAGGAAGCCGCCGACCACGTCGGAATGTCCGCCGCAGTACTTGGTGGTGGAGTGCACGACCACATCGGCACCGAGCGACAGTGGCTGCTGCAGGTAGGGAGTGGCGAACGTGTTGTCGACTACGAGTCGGACACCGGACGCGTGAGCGGTCTCGGCCACCGCCGCGATGTCGATGATGGTGAGCAACGGGTTCGTGGGAGTCTCGGCCCAGATTAATCTGGTGGCCGGGGTGACGGCCGCGGCAAGTGCATCGGGATCGGTGAGATCGACGGCCGTCCACTTGACCCCCATCGGTGCGACGACCGCGGAGATCAGTCGGAATGTGCCGCCGTAGGCATCGTTACCAAGGATGATGTGGTCTCCCGGCGTCAGCGTGCGCAGCAGCGTGTCCTCGGCCGCCATACCGGATGCGAACGCCAAACCGTGGGCTCCACCTTCGAGCGATGCCAAGCAGACCTCGAGCGACGTGCGGGTCGGATTGCCGGTGCGCGAGTATTCGTAGCCGCGGTGGACCCCGACCTCCTCCTGGGCGAACGTGGTGGCCGGCGAAATCGGAACCACCACCGCACCACTCACCGGATCGTGAGGCTGGCCGGCGTGGATGGCACGGGTCTCGAACCCCCACGAATCGGTGTCGGCGAACACGTCGTCAGCCATTGTCGGTACCTTTCGAAAGGAACGACAGCACGTCGCTGCTGGAGATCACCGAACGAGGGCGTCCCCCGTCGAGAACCAGCAGGGCCGAATTCGAGTCGAGCAACTCGACCGCCATGGCCACCGGCTGCCCGGCTCCGATGGTGGGAAGCGGTGGGCTCATGATCTTCACGACCGGCGTATCGAGAACCGATTCGTCACCGAAGGCCACGTCCATCAAGCGGAGTTCGCTGACCGAACCCATAACCTCCGCCGCGGCCAGGGGCATCTCACCCTTGGCCACCGGGAGCTGCGACACGCCGTGTCGGTGCATGAGTGCGACCGCTTCACGGGCGGGATCCTCGGGCTGGACGTAGATCAGATCGGGTACCTCGCCTCGACGGCTGCCGACCACATCGGCCACCACCGGACCGTCACTGCGCAGAAAACCGAAGCCTGCCATCCAGTCGTCGTTGAACACCTTCGACAGGTAGAGGCGGCCCGAGTCGGGCAACAGCACCACGACGAGATCGTCGGGACGGCAGGCGGCCGCGACCTCAAGGGCGGCCTGGACCGCCGTGCCGCACGAACCGCCTATCAGCAGCCCCTCTTCCCGTGAAACGCGGCGGGCCATCAGGAACGAATCACGATCGGACACGGCGATGGTGCGGTCGATCACGTCACGGTGGTACGTGGATGGGAAAAAGTCCTCGCCGACACCCTCGACCAGATACGGCCGCCCACTTCCGCCGGAGAAAACGGACCCTTCGGGGTCGGCGGCAATGATCTGAACAGCCGGGTTCTGTTCCTTGAGATATCTCCCGACGCCGCTGATCGTGCCACCGGTACCGGCTCCGGCCACGAAATGGGTGATCCGCCCGTCGGTCTGACTCCAGATCTCGGGTCCGGTGGTGTCGTAATGAGACTGTGGGTTGACCGGGTTGTGGTACTGGCTCGGCTGGTAAGCCCCGGGGATCTCCTTCACCAAGCGGGCGGCCGTGGAGTAGTAGGAGTCGGGGTCTTCCGGTGGCACCGCGACCGAACACACGATGACCTCGGCGCCGTAGGCACGCAGCAGATCGACCTTCTCCGGGGCAACCTTGTCGGTCATCACGAAGACACACTTGTAGCCCCGCTGGGCGGCCACGATCGCGAGGCCTACACCGGTGTTGCCCGATGTCGGTTCGACAATGGTTCCGCCCGGCTCCAGCAGGCCGTCACGCTCGGCGACGTCGATCATGGCAATGGCCGGCCGGTCCTTGATGCTGCCGCCCGGATTGACCATCTCGACCTTGGCCACCACCGGGCACGGCAGCCCCTCGGCGACCTTGCACAGCTTGACCATCGGCGTATTGCCGACGAGGTCGAGCACGGATTCGGCTATCTGCATCACGACTCCTGAACGGGGGCTCCATCATGCCCGATCCACACATGGATCGTGGCAGGTCCCGCCGTCGGTGGTTCGACTCCCGCGCGGCACCGTCGTAGCTTCGGGCGAACGCATGGTGACCGACGCCAGGAGACCCCCATGACCCAGCGCCCTCCCCTCCTCGCCGACGTGATCCGGGCCCGAACTGATCACCGTGTTGCACAAGCCGGGCGCGTTCGACTGACATGGACCCCAACATGCACAATCTCCTGAGCACCACCGGCGTCTGGTTCTTCACCGATGCCCTGTCCACCCCCGAATCAGCCGATCTGGCTGCCGGTGTCGAGGCCCTCGGATACTCGGCGTTGTGGATCCCGGACACGCTCGGACGCGATCCGTTCGTCAACGCGTCGACCCTTCTGCGAGCCACGTCCGATCTGGTGGTCGCCACCGGAATCGCCAACATCCACATGCGCCACCCGGGGATGATGAAGCAGGGGGCCATCAGCTTGGCTGAGCTGTCGGGGGGACGCTTCCTGCTCGGGCTCGGTGTGTCCCATGCCCGGTTGGTCGAGGGGCTGCGTCACCTCCCCTACGACAAGCCGCTCACCACAATGCGCACCTACCTGGAGGCCATGGAGTCGTCGCTCTACATCGGGCGGGAACCGGCTGAACCACCGCTCACGGTTCTCGCCGCGCTCGGACCGAAGATGCTCGCCCTCGCCGCCGAGAAGACGGCCGGCGCCCATCCCTACTGGACCACACCCGACCACACGGCCATGGCCCGCGAGGTCATGGGCCCCGATCCGCTGCTGTGTGTCGAACAGAAGTGTGTACTCACCACGGACCGCGAAACCGCCCACGACGTGACTCGCGGACAACTTGCGATCTACGCCGATCTCCCCAACTACCGCAACAACTGGAAGCGACTGGGCTTCACCGACGAAGAAATCACCGATCGTGCCCCACGCTTCCTCGACGCGGTGATGGCGTGGGGTGACGAGGCGACGATCGCGGCTCGCATACAGGCCCACTACGACGCCGGCGCCACCCACGTGTGCATCCAACCGATCGACCCGAACGGTCGAGGTTTACAACCCGACTGGCGTCTGCTCGAGGCGCTGTCGCCCACCGGAGCCACGTTGTGACCGATACTCCTGCCGGCATCAACTCCCGAGCCGTCACCCGATGGATGGTCGACACCATTCCGGAACTGGTGACGCCTCTCGATTTCCGGCTCATCACCGGCGGCGCGTCGAACCTCACCTACTCGGTCACCGACGCGACCGGCGCCCGCTTCGTGCTGCGCCGTCCACCGCTGGGCCATGTGTTGGCCAGCGCCCACGACATGGGACGTGAACACCGCATCATCTCGGCGCTGGCTCCCACATCTGTGCCGGTCCCTCCCGCCCTGGGGCTGTGCACCGACGATTCGGTCAACGGTGCCCCGTTCTACGTGATGGGCTTCGTCGAGGGCCTGATCGTGTTCGACCGTGCCGACGGTCTTGCCGTCGACCCCACGCTGCGACGAGTGATGGCCGACTCGCTCGTCGACACGCTCGCCGAGCTTCACGCCCTCGACCCCGACCGGATCGGCTTGGGCGATCTCGGCCGCCATGAGGACTACTGCGCCCGGCAACTACGTCGCTGGAAGCGGCAGATCGACGAAGGGTCCGACCGGAGGATTCCACTCGTCGACGAACTCCACGACCGCATGACCAAGTGCATGCCACCCCAGCAGGGCTACGGCATAGTCCACGGCGACTACCGGCTCGACAATTGCATGATGAGCAATGACGGCAGTGTCGCCGCGGTGCTCGACTGGGAGTTGTGCACCCTCGGCGATGTGCTCGCCGACCTCGGCGGCCTCATCATGTGGTGGGGTGACAGCCCGGGAGCCACCGGCCGGCTCGCCGACATACCGACGAGGGTCGACGGGTTCGGTACGGCAGCCGAAATGATCGACCGCTACTCGTCGCGTTCGGACCGCACCATCTCCGATTTACCGTGGTACCTGGCCTTCCAGCATTGGCGCCTCGCCTGCATCACCGAGGGGGTGCGGGTCCGTTACGCGGCCGGGGCGATGGGTGATCAGCAACGCGCGCGAGGCGACGAGGTCATCTCCACCATCGACTACCTGCTCGAACAGGGCAAGCAGATCCTCGACGAAGCCTGAACTCCCGGATCGGCCACCACCGGCCCGACCCGTCAGCCCAACGCGGCGATGGCGGCGTCGTAGTCGGGTTCCTGGGCGATATCGGGGACCAACTCGGTGTGGAGCACGGTGCCCTCGGCATCTACGACCACGACGCTGCGGGCGCAAAGGCCGGCGAGAGCCCCGTCGACCATGCCCACGCCGTAGTCGTCGAGGAACTCGGGATTCTTGAATGTGGAACCCGTCTTGACCCGCTCGATTCCTTCGGCCCCGCAGAACCGGGAGGCGGCAAAGGGCAGATCGGCCGACACGCAGACGATGACGGTGTTGTCGAGATCGGCGGCCCGCTGGTTGAAGGTGCGAACGGATGTGGCACAGACTCCGGTGTCGATCGAGGGAAAGATGTTGAGCACGATTCTCCGACCGGCGAGATCAGCCAGGGAGATCGAGCTCAGGTCGCCGCCGGTGACGGTGAAGTCGGGCGCCGGGGAACCGATCGCCGGGAGGTCGCCCGAGGTGTTGACCGGGTTGCCGCGCAGGGCTGTCTGTGCCATTTCGGTGCTCCTTGATGTTCGCGAGATGAGTGGTTGTCCGATATCTATACCGCCAAGATGGGCGGACGGAACCCGTGGGAGGGTGGAACTCGTGACGCCGGCGATCGAACTACTGCAGAAGCTCGGTATCGAACACCGAATCATCGAGTACCACCACGACCCGGCGTCCACTTCCTACGGCAACGAGGCCGTGGTGGCCACCGGGGTGGAGGCCACCTCGGTGTTCAAGACGCTCATGGTCACGCTCGACGACGGTTCGATGGTCGTTGGCGTGGTTCCGGTGGCCGCCCGGCTCGACCTCAAGGCGACAGCCGCCGCGGCCGGCTCGAAACGGGCGCACCTGGCCGAGCCGGCCGTGGCCGAGCGCCGCACCGGCTATGTGGCCGGCGGGATCAGCCCCTTCGGTCAGAGACACCCGTCGCCGGTGTTCGTCGACGAGTGGGCCACGGCACTCGACCTCGTCTACTGCAGCGGTGGCCGACGAGGCCTCGAGATAGCGGTGGCGCCGGAGGCATTCACCGTGGCGGTCGCCGCCAAGTTCGCACCTATAGCCTCGTGGTGATGAGCCACTTCGTCGAGATCACCTACTGCGTCCCTTGAGACTATTCGAGCCGCACCGTGAGTGCGGTCGACGATCTTCTGTCCGGCTATCAGCACGTGATCGACGAGCTTCGTATCATCACCGGCGACAACGGAGTGTTTGACGTGAAGGTCGACGGTGAACTGATCTACTCCAAGAACAGGACCGGCCGCCACGCCGAACCAGGCGAGATCCTGGCCCTGTTCACCGACCTCGTCGGACCGATCCGTCGATACGGGGAAGAATGAACGACGCCGACACCGTGAGGGATTCGTCCGGCGCGCCCGATCCGCTCGACCTCGACGATTTCCGACGTAACGGCCACCAGCTGATCGATTGGATCGCGGCCTACCTGGAGGGCCTCGAATCGCGCCCCGTGCGCGAATCGGTCGAGCCCGGCGATGTGCGCGCCAAACTTCCGGAGGCCGCCCCCGAGTCGCCTGAACCGTTCGAGGCCATGTTGGCCGACCTCGACGACATCGTCGTGCCCGGCCTCGCCCATTGGCAGCATCCGGGCTGGTTTGCGTACTTCCCGGCCATGTCGTCACCGGCCGCAATTCTCGGAGAGTTGGCCGCAGCCGGTCTCGGTGTGCAGGGGATGCTCTGGTCGACCTCACCGGCGGTCACCGAGGTCGAGTCGCATGTGCTCGACTGGCTGGTCGATCTCACCGGCGTACCACAGGCCTGGAAGACCACCGGCCCGGGCGGCGGAGTGCTCCAGATGAGCGCCTCCGATTCGACCCACACGGCCCTGGTCGTGGCCCGCGACCAGACCCGCGATCGCACTCGGGCGCCGGCCGAGGAAATGGTGGTCTACGCGTCCTCGCAGGCCCACTCGTCCATCGAGAAGGGAGCACGGGTAGCCGGCTACGGCCACGTACGGCTCATTGCCGTCGACCCCGTGTTTGCGCTCGACCCTCTCGCCCTCGAGGCGGCCGTGAACGACGACCTCGCCGCCGGTCTCACGCCGGCCTTCGTGTGCGCAGCGGTCGGCACCACCGGCACCACCGCCGTCGACCCGGTGCGCACCACGGGCGAGATCGCGCGACGACACGGCATGTGGCTCCACGTCGATGCCGCCTACGCCGGTGCCGCGATGATCTGCCCGGAGTTCCGCCACCACCAAGATGGTCTGGAACTTGCCGACAGCTACACCTTCAACGCCCACAAGTGGATGGCCACCAACTTCGACTGCTCGATCTTCTGGGTCGCCGACCGCAAGCCGCTCATCGAGACGCTGAGCATCCTGCCCCCCTACCTTCGTGACTCGGCTTCCGAGACCGGCGCGGTGATCGACTACCGCGACTGGCACGTGCCGCTCGGCCGTCGGTTCCGCGCCCTCAAGCTGTGGTTCGTGCTGCGATCATTCGGGGCCCAGGGTTTACGTTCGATGATCCGTACCAGCGCCTCACAGGCACGAGAACTCGCCGAATGGCTCGATGCCGACCCTCGTTTCGAAGTCGTCGCCCCCACGCCGTTCGCCCTTGTGTCGTTCCGCCACGCCGCCGGCGACGACGCCACCCGTGCGCTGGCCGAGGCGATCAACGCCAGCGGTTCGTCCTACGTCACGCCCTCGGAACTCGACAACCGGCCGTTCATTCGCGTCTCGATCGGTTCGACCTGGACGCGCGAACACCACGTGACACGGCTTCGCGACCTGATCGACCGCGTCGGCTGAGTCGTCGTGTCGGTCCGATCGCCAGGGTCGGATCAGTCCGGCAGATTGGTCAGTTGCCTGGCCAGCCGATCGATCTGAAGGTCCTGTTCCATCGATTGTGGGCCGGCGGCCGGACGGGCCACCCGCAGATCACGGATCGCATCGTCGACGGTGGCGCCGGCGGCGACCATCGCCAACACGGCTATCACTCCGGCCCTGCCCCAGCCGGCACCACAATGGATCAGAACGTTGTCGCCATCACGCAGCCGATCGATCGTCGCCATCACCAGAGACGCCACCGCCTCGTCATCGGTCACCAAGTGGTCTTCGGTGGGCAGCCGCAGGGCCTCGTAGGGCTCCGGATAGGCGAGCCAGTCGAGGTAGTCGGGATAGCGACGAAATATCTCCACATCGGTGAGCAGGCACACGAGGGTGGTGGCCTCGAGATGCTCCATGATGGCCGCCGGATCGGGTCCGACCACATCGAGCCCACAGAGGTACAGGCCCCCTCTGACCGCGGCCACCGGTATGCGATGCACGCCACCGACAGTCGCCCAACGATCCCCGCCGACTTCCACGGCGCTCAGGGTAGCGGTTCCACCCACTGTCGGCAGCATCCGCTGATTCATGGTTCGAACGGGTGCGCAGCCCACCGATCGTTCGGGTCTCGTGGCCGTCAGCATCCTCGACCGAGCGCGTGATCAGGACACCGCGGCCCGGTAGGCGAGTCGCACCGCCGATGCGTCGCTGGTGCCGCTGGGCTCGATCACCTCACCCTCGCCCAGGCCCCAGTCGCCGGCCGTCTCACCGATATCACGGCCGGCCACCACCGCGGCCTGGATGCACGCACCCGCCGCGACGGTCTCCGATACGGCCGGAACAATCACCGGCGCCCCGTGGAGCTCGGCCGCGATCCTGCGGTAGGCCATGCTCTCGGCGCCGCCGCCTATCAGGAACAGGTTGCCATCCACCGACGCGCCCGCCGATCTCAGGGCATCGAGACCCTCGAGCAGGGAGCACACGACACCCTCGTGGGCGCTGCGGGCCAGTTCCGCCCGGGTGGTCGATGTTCGCAGGCCGCGCCAGGCGCCGGTGGCGTCCGGAAGATCGGGGGTCCGTTCACCGTCGAAGTAGGGGACGAGGACCACGCCTCCGGACCCCGACGGCCCGGCAAGGGCCTCAGCGGCGAGTTCACCTCGAGCCAGCCCCAACCAGGCACCCACCGCATCGGTGACCTTCGTGGCATTGAGCGTGCAGACGAGGGGAAGGAAACGCCCCGAGGCATCGGCGAATCCGGCCACCCTTCCGCTCGGATCGGCGGCCGGCATGGTCGACACCGTGTAGACGGTGCCGGACGTGCCCAGCGACATGACAGCGTCGCCGGCGCGCAGCCCCAATCCGAGTGCGGCTGCCATGTTGTCACCGGTCCCGGGGCCCACGAGCGTCTCGGGTCGAAGCCCGGTGGCCGCGGCCTCGCCCGCGGTGACCTCACCGGAGCTGTCGGTCGGCCCCAGCACACGGGGCAGCAGGTCGAGCCAGTCCGGGCGATCGGCGACCATCTCCAGCAGATCGGGTCGATAGACACCGGCGGCCGGGTCCCACCATCCGGTACCGGACGCATCACCGCGGTCGGTGACGAACGCATCGGTCAGTCGCCAGGTGAGATAGTCGTGGGGCAGCATGACCCGAGCCACCCGGGCGAAGGCATCGGGTTCATGGTTCGCCAACCACGCCAGTTTGGTGATGGTGAACGCCGGCACCGGCACCGAGCCACACGCTCTTGCCCAGCCGTCGCGACCCAGGCGCTCGACGAGATCACGGGCCTCGGGGGCCGACTCGGTGTCGTTCCACAACTTGGCCGGCCGGATGACGTTACCGTCCGAATCGAGTACGACAAGACCGTGCTGCTGCGCGGCCACCGATATCGCCACCACGTCTTCGAGATGGTCGACCAACCCGGCGAGGGCCAGCTTCAGCGCGTGCCACCACACCTCGGGGTCGTGCTCGCTGCGGGGCGGGGCGGTGGACGGATGTGACGAGGTGGCCTTGGCCACGAGCCGACCGGTGTGGAGGTCGCGGAGTTGCACCTTGGTCGACTGGGTCGACGAGTCGACACCGGCGACGAGAGGCATCAGCAGACCCGCTCCACATATCGGTTGACCAGGTTCTCGAGCGCCTCCTGACGGCCCGACACAGGTACCGGGTCGAGTGAGTGGTCGGCGACCATCTCGTCGAGGTCGACAAGGCTGAGCCGGCCGGCCATGATGTCGGCGCCGAGTCGGCGGTCCCATCCGCGGTAACGGTCGGCCTTGACGCCGGTGAGGGCACCATCGGTGAGCATCTCGTGGGCCACCAGCAGCGACCGGGCCATCACGTCCATACCTCCGATGTGGGCATGGAACAGGTCGATGCGGTCGACCGATTGCCGTCGCATCTTGGCGTCGAAGTTCACGCCACCGGTGCCGAGTCCGCCGCCCCGCAGGATTTCGTGCATGGCGAGGCTCATCTCCTCGACCGAGGTGGGGAACTGGTCGGTGTCCCAGCCGAGGCGGCCGTCGCCCCGGTTGGCGTCGATGCTTCCGAGCAGGCCGTCGTCCACTGCCACCGTCACCTCGTGGACGAAGTCGTGGCCGGCGAGGGTGGCATGGTTGACCTCGATGTTGAGCTTGACCTCGTCGATCAGATCGTACTTGCGGAGGAAACCGGCGATGGTTTGGCTGTCGTGGTCGTACTGGTGCTTGGTGGGTTCGTGGGGTTTGGGCTCGATGAGGATCGTGCCCTCGAATCCGATGGTGTGCTTGTGTTCGACCACCAGATTGAGGAACCGCCCGAGTTGGTCGAGCTCGCGACCGACGTCGGTGTTGAGGATGGTGTCGTAGCCCTCACGGCCACCCCACAGCACGTAGTTGGCTCCGCCGAGACGATGGGTGGCGTCCAGGCAGTGCCTCACCTGTGCGGCAGCCCGGGCGAACAGTTCGGGGTCCGGGTTGGTGGCGGCACCGGCCGCGAACCGGGGCCGGGAGAACAGGTTGGCGGTGCCCCACAGGAGCTTCACACCGGTTCGTTCCATGTGGCCGGCTGCCTCGTCGACCATGGCGTCGAGGTCGACGCAGGTCTCGGCGAACGTGCCGCCTTCCGGAGCGATGTCGAGGTCGTGGAAGCAGAAGTAGGGAGCGCCGAGCTTCTCGAAGAACTCGAAGGCCACGACCATCTTGGATCGAGCCGCATCCATCGGATCGCGGTCGTTGGCGAGCCAGGGCCGGTCCCAGGTACCGGAACCGAACTGGTCGGCGCCGTCGGCCGCGAACGAGTGCCAGTAGGCCACCGCAAACCGCAGATGCTCGGCCATCGTCCGGTCGCCGACCATTCGGCCGGCGTCGTACCAGCGGAACGCCAGCGGGTTGTCCGAATCGGGCCCCTCATAGCGGATCGGCCCGGGCACATCAGTGAAGAACTCGCCCGAGCTGTCAGCGGGCAAGCCGGCGGAGGTGTCGGCGGAGGTCATCCCCGGATCGTAGTCACCCACCTCCCGCCTCTCCCATCCCTCTGAGATTCGGACCTGTGGACCGCCCACGGGATTGGTGGGCCGACACGCCCGGATTTCGGGGGAAGAAACTCTCAGCCGAGGAGGGCCGGGTCCTCGATCACCATCGTGGCGCCGGCGGAACGGCCGAAGACCTCGGGGGCGTAGATCTCCTCGGCTCTCGACGGCGGCACCACGAACGTGCCGGGGGTGGTGGCGCGGGCGACGTAGGTGTACTCGTGGGTTCCTGCCCGCAGGTACGACGAGTAGGCCTCGGCCCGGTCGTCACGCAGGTTCTGGTGGTCGAACCACGGGCCCCACCACCGGATCGGCTGGTCGGCCGGCGGCCCGAAGTCACCCGGAGGGATCTCGCCGGTGACGGTCAGCGACGGGTTGAGCGGCTCGAGGCCGGCCGGCAGCGGGTCGATCAGGGCCATGTTGGTGCGGCGACTGTCGTTGACCATGGTGATCCTGACCCGCACCTCGGCTCCGGACCTCACGTGCCAAACTCCCTCGGAGTCGAGCCACACATCGGCGGGGTCGTCGACCCCCTCGTAGCTTCGTTGCACCACGAAGCCCTTGTCGAGCGCCTCGAGCGTGAGGTCGTCGGGTGCGTAGCGCAGGCCGAGACGGTAGTAGAGCCGACCGGGGCCGTCCTTGGCCACGACGAGCTCGCCGTCACCCTGTGCCACCAGTTCCGACATCGGCACCAGCGTCTCGGCCTGATCGGTCGAGCGCCCGCTGAACCGGTGCTCGGCGACGTAGCGGTCACCGAGCCAGACCCGCGCCACGAAATCGGGATCGACGGTCTCGAACGTGTCGAAGTAGTCGTTGAGCGCCAGCAGAATGAAGGCGTTCTCCTGCACGTTGTTCCAGCGACCCTTGACCTGGTTGGCGATCAGGCCGGCGACGACCTTCGGTATGAGATCGGATCCGGGGTCCATCTTGATCAGCGCGTCGAGCACGATTCCGTCGGTGCGGCGGTCGGAATTGAGAACCAGATAGTCGTCCTCGCCGTAGCTGGTGGCGAACGTTGCCGCCTGGGGGGTCTCGCTCACCCGATTGGCGAACGTGCGGGCGATGTCGGCTTCGATGCCGGCATCGGACACGACCGGCCAGATCCAGGCCAAGGCGTCGAGACCGAGATCCGAGCCGGAGCGATTCCACAACAACCGTGCCCGGGCCGAGTCGACGTCACCGTCGAGGCTGCGGACATGCAGCGCGTAGGCGATGAGCATGTCCTTGGTCGCCCTGCTCCAATTCGGCGGGATGTGAGATTCGATGTTGCGCAGATAGTCGCGGCCCATCTCCATGACCTCGGGTCTTACGCCGAACCCGTTGGCCTTCGCCTCAACCAGCGCGTGCATGGCCTGCACCGACCGGAACGGAGACGATTGCTGGTCGCGCCGCCACGATCCGAACCCGCCGTCGAAGTTCTGGAGCGCCGACAGGGCGGCGATGTCGGACCGCACCGTCGCATCCATCTCGGCCGGCGTCGGCATCCCATCGGCCCGGAACGCGTCGAGCACATCCCGCAGCGCGGTAATGGCGAGAATCCGCGAGGCGTAGGCGTCGGCGCTGCGGTACTCGTATTCACTCAGGTAGAGCACCGCGTCGGTGAGCGCCTGCAGCGCCGTCGACGACGTGTCGATCTCGAGGCCCCCGAACTGTGGGAACACGCCCTCGGGAGCGAGCAGCGGCTGGACGATCGCACCGCCGTCGATCACCCCGTAGGTGGCGAACGCCTCGGCCGTGGCCGGTGTGTAGACCGGCAGCGAAACCGTGGCCGCGTCGGCGTTGCCGCCCCCCACCGCGGCGGCGCGGAACCGGGCGGTGCCGGCCGAATCGGTGCGGGCCGGGAACCTGACCTCGACGCGATCGTTGGCCGGCACGGTCACCCGTCGTCCTGACGATCCGATGATCTCCAGGTTGGAGGTCTGCACGACCACGTCGACCTCGGTGTCGGCGTCGGTCAGGTTCTGCACCACGATCGGCAGCTCGAACTTGTCGCCGAAGTTGAGGAATCTGGGCGCCGACGGCCGCACCTGCAACGGCAGTTGGGCGGTGATGGTCGACTCGCCCGACCCGAAGCGATCAACCCCGTCGACGGCCACGACCATGACCCGGTAGCGGGTGAGGTTGTCGGGCAGATCAAACGTGACCTCGGCCGTGCCGTCGGCGCCTGTCACCACATCCGGGGCGAACACGGCGAGGGCGTCGAAGTTCTGACGCACGTCGACCGGCGCGCCCGAAACGGAGTCCGAGTAGGCGAGGCGGCCGGGGGCGGCCGGGGCCACGGATTCTTCGGTCGACGCGTCGGCGGAGGCCGCGGCGGTCGTGGCCGGGGCGCCGGCCTGCTTCTGGATCCGGTCGACCAGTTCCTGGGGATTCTCGAGCAGGATCGAGTCACGACCCCGAACCGCCCCGATGTCGGTGGGGGCCGGGCGGTAGAACAAATCAAGTGGGTCGAGCAATTCGTAACCCGACAGGGCGAGTATGGCCTCGTCGACCACCACAACGAGCATCTCTGCGCCCTCCACCGGTGCACCCGAGACGTCGGTGACGGCCACGCCCACGCTGGTCGACGACCCCGGGGCGAGTGTGCCGTCGGCCGGGGTGGCGGTCACGGTGAGGGTCCGACTGGCCGGTGGAACCCGAAGTTCGAGTGAGCCGGTGGCATAGGCCGGCCGCGGCGGAACATCGGACAGGGTCGTGCCGTCGTCGGCCGTGCGCACCACCGTGCCGACCAGCTCTACCTGCACCTGCACGCCCGGCACATCGGAATCGGCGATCGGGATCTCCACGATGGTGCCGGCGTCGTCTACCCTGAACACTTCCGTTCGCCCGATTGCGCCGGCACCCCAGGTGACCAGCCCGGTGGCGGGTCCGAACGGCGACTCGACGAGGATCCGGGCGGTGTCACCGGCGGCGTAGGTGGGCTTGTCGGGCACGAGCGTGGCGGTCTGGAGGTCGAGCGAACGGCTCGGCACAGCGTCTCCACCGGTCACCCAGCGTGTCATCTCACTGTGGCTCGACCGGCCGGCATCGTCGACCACGTCGGCGCTGATGCGGTAGCGACCCCCGTTGGCCATGGCGAACGTGCAGGTGACGGGGTCGTCGGCCGAAGCGGTGTCACACGTCTCGGTGTCGACCGCCACTTCGGTCCATTCGCCGTCGACATATTGGCTGACCAGGCGCTCTGCTGTCACCTTGAATCCCCGGCCGGCCACGGCGTTGCCGTCGATGTCGGTGACGATCGCCTTGACGTCGAGCGGCTCACCGGCCTTCACGAAGGTCCGTGTCGACCGCAGTCCGACGTAGAGCGAGGCGGGGTGCACCAGCACGTCGGTGCGGTCGGTCCACACCTGACGGTTCACGTCGGTCACGCTGGCTTCGGCGGTCACGGTGGTGGGCAATCCGTTGCCGTCTCCCGCGAAATCCATGCGCAGATAGTCGGTTCCGGAGGCATCGGTCCGGCCGGAGAACGTCTCGACCGTCGGCTCCGCGCCCGGCGGGTACCCCGGAGAGCCGTAGTCGACCGAGACGCCGGCCACGCCCCGACCGGATGATCCGCCGTTGTTGTCGTAGCCGCCGTAGGAGTCGAGGATCCACCACGGTGTCCAGACGCCGAAGGTGAACTGCCCCCAGTTGGGCGGCGAGTACGAGGCCTGCTGCGTGGTGACCCGCCACTCGACCGGTGCGTCGGGAAGCGGCCCGCCCGAAAAGTAGGTGGCATCGACCGCCACGGTGGCCGGCTCATCGACGAAGTACGGGCCGGGTGATTCGGTTCGGGTCGTCACCTCGAATTCGGGTCGACGGAACTCCTGGATCTGAAACGGGTGGTTGAAGAAGCCGTAGTCGCGGTCGGAGGGACGGACGAACTGGATTGTGGCCGAGCCGAGGTTGGTGCCCATCGGCAGATCGATCGCCAGGTCGAAACCCCCGAACTTGTCGGGTCGGATCCGGCCGGAACCGAGTTCGTTGCCGAAGGAGTCGCGCGCCGTCCACGTGATCGTCTCACCCGGCCCGGGCAGTTCGAGCCCGCCACCGCCGCTGAACGCCAGGTTGCGGATCCAGCCCTTCACCCTCACCGTCTCACCCGGCCGGTACATCCCACGATCATCGACGACATACCAGATCGTCTGATCGCCGAGATCGGACCTCTGGATCCGTGTCGGGTTGATGGCCACGTCGTCGCCGAGCCGAGCCACCAGCGGACGTAGCGGCCGCGAGCCCAACGTGATCGTCGCCAGGCCATCGGAGTCGGTGGTGACCGGACCCGACCGATCGAACGCCTCGACCTGCACCCCGGGAAGCGGCGCACCGGTGCGAAGGTCGGTGGTCCAGGCCACACCGCTGGTGGCGTCGTAGACCATGTCCAGGCCGATGTCGGTGTCCTGCACCCAGACCTCTATGGGCGCATTGCTCCAGAAGTCCTCGTCACGGGGGCCGATGTCGGCGTAGCGGCCGGTGCCGTCGATTCGCACCACGACCTGACCATGCTTGCCTTTCAGCACCGGTTCGAGGTCGATTCGCACCTCGTGACGAACGTTGTCGACAGCGCCGGTGGAGATCACCTCGTCGGACAGCACCGGGAAGTCGGGAAGCGGAACCGGGCCGTCGGTGTCCCGGCGCCCCGCCAGGTGACGCTCGAAATCCGCCCAGTCATCGGGGCTCACGTCGTAGACCCGCACCCTCAACTTGTCGTGGTTTCGCACCACTACCGGGAACGTCTGCCCATCGGCCAACGGATCGAGGGTGACCAGCTGCTGTTGGAGTTGATCGATCAGTGGCGTGGCCGGACCGATCCGGAGCTCGACCGTTGTGTCCTCCCCCAGGGATTGGCCGTAGACGTCTTTCAGCGACCCGGGGATCGTGACACGGTATGTCGTGTCGCCTGCCGTCTCGCCCTGGACACTGATCTGCGACCACTGGGCCGACACGGAGGCGCCCGGAATGGCCGGCTCGATCGTCAGCTTCGTGAGGTCGAGCGATGTCGGGTCGAGGACGTTGTTGAATCCGACCGACATGCCCCAGCCCGGCGAGCAGGGCTCGGCCGAGGGGCAGGAGTTTCGCTCGACCCGCAACGGGGCGTATGTCCGATCATCGAATCGCGCGACATCATCGGTGGTGTCGGGGCCCTCGGCCGAGGGGACGCCCGGACCAACCTCCACGTGTATCGCCTGGTCGGGGGCGAATGGCTTCACCGCCCGGAACGCGACCCATGTGCCTTCGGTGGCCCTGCCGACCCGCGGACTCACGATGTCGTCGGCAGCAATCTCATCGGCGGTGGCCAAGCGGATCTTGCGTTGGTCTCCGCCCGTGGTGATCCTGATCACACCGAGCACCGCCTCCGGGTCGACCCGCTGGTCGAACGTGGCCAGGAAGACCGGTTCGAGATCCACGGTCGTGTCCTGGGGGCTGAGCCACTGAACCGTCGGGGCCGGCGTGGTGAACTCCCACCGCACGGTGTCGGCCAGGACGCCGCCCGCCACCGAGGTGGTGCCGGCCGGAATCTCGACCGTGTAGTGGGTGGCCATGGCAAGACGATCGAAGACTTGCGGATCGTGCTCGAACCGCAGCGTGCGGGTGCCGATCCACTGCCACCGACCCGGCACGTCGGGCGTGAGCGTCACCGGCACGTCGGACGAGTCGACCTGGTCAACCGTGCCCAGAGCCACCATCGGCTGGTTGAACGTGATGCTCAGGAACGGCGCCAGGCCCACATCGCCATCGGGCTGGTACCGCAGCACCTCGAGCGGCCCCGAGTCGACTTTCGGGACCGGCGCACCGACCGGGGGTGGGAAGGCAACCTCGAGCGTGTCGCCGACCCGGGGACGGGGCAGCGACTCGACCGGGCGGTTGAACTCGGTCCGGTCACCCCCGCCGGGCCGCCAGTCGGGCAGGCGATCGACCACGTCGGCGATGGCCTGGGCGTCGAGGGGACTCCCGTCCACCACCGACACCACCGCCGGAACATTGCCATACGCCTCGCCTGGGCTGAGGCTCACGCTCAGAGCACCGGTCGACCCATCGGTTCTCGTGCCGGTGACAACGCCGGTCGAGATGCCCGACCGAGTCGTGCCGGGAGCGGGAGTGGCGCCCCCATCGCCGCCCGCGCACGCCGAGGCGACGAGTACGAACACCGTCGCCACGACCACGATCCGCGTCCAGCCGTGGCGTTTACCCATGATCCGTCACTCCTCCCGTGGCCACCGACACGATGACACATCAGGTGAGACGCCCCCCGCCCCGATCTGGTTCCCGCCCAAGATTCAGGGCAGGGTCGGGAGGTGGCCGGCGGACAGTCGCGGTCGCCTCCAGTTCATCGTTCGAATCGGTCCAGCCATTCGTCGAGTCCGCCGACCGAGGTCCCCGGCGATGCCACCACGACCAACGCCGAGATGGCGTCTTGCTCCCGGGCCCGACCCGGGACGGCGGTGATCTCGACCCGCCGGCCGACCACCTGCACTCGAACCGGTCGCTCCGGCGGGCCGGCCATCACCACACGACCCTTCACCCGCAGCAGACCATCGGGCCTGTCCGCCATGACCGCATTGAACGTCGCAGAATCCAGCGCCCCGGCGAAAGTGCGGGAGGCCACGACGTGGTGGGCGTGGCGCCGCGGGTCACGATCGACATTACCGGCCGACGAGATGGCCGCGAAGAGCATCGAGCCGACGGCCGCGGCCCCGGTCACGACGGTTGCGTCGGTAACCGTCCCCAGCCACGATCGCACCTCGCCGACCCGAACCTCATCTACGAGATCGACCTTGGTGACCACCACCACGTCGGCACCTGCCAACTGTCCTCGCACCGTGTCGCCCACGTAACGATCGCGGGCACGCTCGATCACGGTCTCGGCGTCGGCGAGGACCACGACGGAATCAAGCCGGAACCCCGGAGTGCGGCCCCACTGGGCGACCTTCCACGGGTCGCCGACGCCGCTCACCTCCACCACCACCCGGTCGAAGTCGTCGGCGCGCTCGCGAAGACGGGCCAGCGTCAGCACGAAGCCGTCGGCGAGCGAGCAGCACACACAGCCATTGGCAAGCGAGATGGTGTCACCGTCATGGGACTCGATCAGCATCGAGTCGATGTCGATGTCTCCGAAGTCATTGACCACCACCGCCATCGGACCCGCGTCGGGGTCGGAGAGGAGCCGGTTGAGCAACGTGGTCTTGCCCGCCCCCAGGTAGCCGCCGATAACCACCAGCGGCAACGGCCCCGGCTGATCGGTCATCTACCCGTCGGCCGACTGGACCACGCCACCGAGCACCGTGCCCCACACATTGATGTCGCGCAGCTCCTCGGGCCGTACCTCCCACGGGTCGTCGTCGAGCACCGCGAAGTCGGCCCGTTTCCCGGGTGAGATCGAGCCGATCTCGTCGTCGAGCTTCAACTGGTAGGCCGCTCCGATGGTGATCGCCCCCATGGCGTCATCGACGCTGATGCGCTCCTCGGCCCCCAGGACCCGGCCGGCCGAGCTGATGCGGTTGACCGCGCACCACGCCACGTGCAACGGTCCGATCGGCGTGACCGGCGAGTCGGAGTGCATCGACAGCGGGACCCCGAGACGCAGCGCCGTTGCCGCCGAATTCATCCGACACGCCCGGTCGTAACCGACGGTGTCCGAACAATGCTGTTCGCCCCAGTACCAGATGTGGTTGGAGAACACGTTGGCGCACAGGCCCAGCGCCTTCATGCGCCGGTACTGGCCCGGGGTGGTGAGCTGACAGTGCTGGACGGTGTGGCGGTGATCCCAGCGGGGATGGTCGGCCAGCACCTTCTCGACCGCATCGAGGAACACGTCGACCGACTCGTCGCCGTTGCAGTGAGCATGGACGGTGAGACCGACCCGGTGGAACGCCGCCAGCTGAGACTCAACCTGCTCGGGTGGCACCAGCCAGATCCCGTTGGGACGGTCGCCGAGATACCCGGGAGGCCGCAGGCGGGCGGTGAACCCTTGGATCGACCCGTCGAGCACCACTTTCACGTGACCGATCCGCAACTTGTCGGTGCTCTCGCCGGCCAATTCCACCAGCATCGCCGCATCGGTCTCGAAGTCACCCGACCCGCCGAACCCGGGATTGTGAAATGCCGAGACCCGCACCGGAAACGCCGGATCGTCGATCGTCGCCCGAAGGCGCTCCACCACCGAACGGTCGGCCACGCCCATGCTGCCCAGATCGGTGAGGGTGGTGACCCCGGCGTTGCGAGCCAGTCGGCCGAAGTTGACGAGCGCCGCCGGGTCCGTCATGGCGCCGACCAGTCGACCGAACCCGGCGGAGGCGAGCGTCATCGCCGGGAACTCCTGCAGTTCGCCGGTGGGCCGTCCGTCGGGGCCCTTGTCGACCCCCTCCATGAGAGTGTCGGCACCGATCCCGGCAAGTTTCAGCATGGCCGTGTTGACCGTGGCCAGATGAAGGCTGGCGTGTATCACGAAGATCGGGCGACGCGCCGACACCCGATCAAGGTGTGTGGCGACGAGTCGTTCGGCGTCGAAGTAGATGGGATCGAGCCCCCACGCGATCAGTGGCTGGTCAGGATCGTCGATCAGTGCCTGGGCCTCACCGAGACGTGCCAGCATCTCGTCGATGGACCGGCACCCCGGCCACACCCGGCCGTCAGGGCCCCTGCGGTCGAACCAGCCGCAATACGGAAAGTCCCACAGCCCGCCCCCGAAACTGTGACAGTGCGCCTCCACGAAGCCGGGCAGCAGTACCCGGTCGGTGAACCGGTTGTCGACCGATCCACCCGCGGCCGTCAACTCGTCGAGCGAGCCGACCGCGGTGATGATCCCGTTGCTCACCGCGACCGCTTCT